>NZ_JBYTCE010000016.1:0-57635 GCF_058789975.1 Paenibacillus sp. FW104-T2
GAGGGGTAAAGCTAATCAGAGGTTTTCATGTTAATTAAAATGACATATAAGACTTTTATCCTGATTGAAAATGAGGTTCGTAGGATATAAATGGCATCCCCTAGGAGAAGAGGCTCAATTATTGCCAAATATTTGTATGACCTTACAGTAAAGTCTATAATATATGGTGTTTCTTATATGTAAATAAATATATATTAGTGATTGGAGGAATGACGATGAACCGAGCACCCAGAAAGTATGCCAATTATATTCCGATCCGGGAACTGGAAGCAGTAGAGCAGCAGCTATCTCCCTTCCAGGTGTACGCCGAACTTCGTGAGAATACTCCAGTCCGATACGATGAGCACCGTGAATGCTGGGATATCTTTCGTTATGAAGATGTGCAGTACGTCCTGAAAAATCCCAAGTTGTTTTCTTCCGCACGTGATCGTGCAAACACCAGTATGCTTACAACGGATCCACCCAAACACAAGCAGTTAAGGGACTTGGTTAATCAGGCATTCACACCGAGGGCCATAGAAGCGCTTGCTCCGCGCATTCAGGAGATTGCCGATGAATTAATCACTCCCCGGTTGTCCCAAGGTCAAATGAATCTGGTCGATGATCTGGCGACTCCGCTGCCTGTTATCGTCATTGCGGAACTCCTGGGAGTCCCTGCAAAAGACCGGCAGAAGTTTAAAGTATGGTCGGACGCCTTGGTTAAGGGGGCACGCGATGACAGTGATGAAGCTTTCCAGGAGCTTATGGAAGAGAAAAAACGAAATCAACAGGAGCTGGCCATTTATTTTACAGCCATTATGGAGGAACGTAGGCAGGAGCCGCAGGATGATTTAATCTCTTTGCTGCTGGCAGCAGAGATTGAAGGAAAAAAGCTGAGCGAGGAGGAACTGGTTGGTTTTTGCATTTTGCTGCTTGCAGCAGGTAATGAAACGACGACCAATCTGATTACCAATGCGGTTCGCATTCTTACAGAACAACCCGAGCTGCAGCAGCGGCTGCGTGAACATCCAGAGCACGTTGCATCAGCTGTTGAAGAGACGCTCCGTTACTACCCGCCGATTGTTGCAATTGGACGCGTAGCCAAAGAAACGGTTGAATTGAACGGGCAGATCATTCAGGAGGGGACTCAGGTTATTTCGTGGGTAGGTTCAGCCAATCGGGATAGCGAAGTCTTTGGCGATGCAGAACAATTTGTCGAGGATCGCAAACCAAACCGGCACATGGGATTTGGATTTGGCATTCACTTTTGCCTGGGTGCCCCGCTAGCCCGTCTGGAGGCGAGGGTTGTACTCCACACCATGCTGCAGCAGATGCAGAATATCAGGCTTGTTCCGGGAACGACACTGCAGCCGATCCAGAGTGCTTTCGTATTTGGTGTGAAGGAGTACCCTATCCAATTTGAAAGCCTTAAGCAGTCTTAACAAAGTGATAACGAAAAAGCCGCATTCTTTGTCCCTAGGGCAATGAATGCGGCTTTTGTGATGCGTTCCAAGTGAAGGGATGTCCTGCTCAGGATTCCCTGACGAGAGTAGGCTTTTTGTATAGTTTGAATCGGACCCATACCATATTGATTAACAGCAGCCCACCGGAGACAATGAACAATCCCTCAATGCCGATGAATCCTGCCATAAAACCGCCGATCACAGCCCCAAGCATGTTCCCCAGGGCGAGCGTGCTTGTATTAAAACTGAATGCACGACTGATCATGCCATCTGGGGTGTAGGCCCGAATCAAGGCATTGACGCTAGGCAGCAAACCACCCATGAATACACCCATGGCGAAACGTACCAAAATGAGCTGCCATACCGATTGTACGAAGGCTTGTGGTATTAGCAGCAGTCCCGTACCTATAAGAGAGAAGGTCAGTACCTTATGTGCGCCAATACGATCACTGAGCTTGCCGAGAATTGGAGACATGGCCATGTTGGATAGTCCGGTGACAGCGCCGACAAGTCCGGCCCAGAATGCCACGTTTACATCCGATGCATGCAGCTTCTGCACATACAGCGGCAAGAGTGACATGGGACTAATCATCGCAAACTGCAGCAGGAACGTTACAGCAAACAATGCTGGAAGCTGTGGGGACTTGTTCAATTCCTTTAGCCCGGACAATACGGATTGTTCCGGTAGTTTGGCTGCTTCCTTGCGGTCGAATTTTTCCCGAACAAGGAACATGGCCAGCAATGATGCAGCGAAGATCAGGCCGCCTGTAATGTAGAATATGGGCCGGAAGCCAACGGCATCCGCAAGCAAACCGCCGATCAGCGGACCGAGAATCGTTCCGGCTACCTGTCCCGACTGACTGATACCCATGGCGAAACCCATGCGATCCTTGGGCGTTGTTCCCGAGATCAGGGAAACGGCTGCGGGATTGAAACCGGAGATTGTACCGTTGAGCAAGCGCAATAAGAGGAGCTGCCACGGATTTTGGGCAAATCCCATGAGCGCGATCACAATCGCCATCCCGAATCCGGAGCGAAGCAGCATAATTTTACGTCCATACTTATCGGACAGTTTGCCCCACAAGGGCTGGAACAAAAATGAAGTGAGGAAATTGGCAGCAAATATAAATCCCGCCCATATGCCAATCTCGTGCTCACCGACGACGCCTAAATCCTTGGCAAGGTATAGGGATAAAAAAGGCGTAATCATGGTCATGCCCGAATTGACCAGAAACTGTCCAAACCAAAGCACGATGAGGTTTACTTTCCAAGTTTTCAAAGTGCTTTCACTTCCTTTCTGTAATTCGTGGAAAAAACACCATTCTTTCATTATACCATAATTGGCATATGGATGAGGCGATGTAAGGAATGTCATAGTATTGTCATCGGAACAGATCGGCACGTGGTTGTTACAGCTCTTCAAAAAGGGCATAATGAGAGTTATGAGTCCAAAAACTATTGGAGGCTTCTTACATGAGCTATAATGATCGTTTGATTCGAGCCAGCTTCAAGCAACAAGTAGACCGTGTTCCTGTGTGGTACATGCGTCAGGCTGGGCGTTATGATCCTGAATATCGTAAAATTAAGGAAAAGTACTCTTTGCTCGAAATTTGCCGCAGGCCAGAGCTAGCAGCTGAAGTTACACTCATGCCGGTACGTAAACTCGGTGTGGATGCGGCTATTTTGTACTCCGATATTATGAATCCGGTTGCGTCTTTGGGCATTGATTTTGATATTGTAAAAAACATTGGTCCCGTCATTGATAACCCTATCCGTTCGGCGGCAGATGTGGATCGTCTGCGTCCGATCGATGTCGAAGGGGACCTGTCGCATATTCTGGAAACCATTCGGATTCTGGACAAGGAATTGGACGTTCCCCTCATCACATTTGCCGGCGCGCCGTTTACCATTGCCAGTTATCTGATCGAGGGTCGTCCTTCCAAGGGCTATATTCGGACCAAAACCATGATGTACAGCGAGCCTGAAGTATGGCACAAGCTCATGCAAAAACTAGGTGATATGGTAATTACATATGTCCGTGCACACATTGCTAATGGAGGCAAGGCTTTTCAGCTATTCGACAGCTGGGTTGGAGCCCTTTCTCCAAATGATTTCAAAACGTATGTGTTGCCGACGATTACCCGTATCTTTACCGAATTATCGGATTTGAATGTACCGAAAATCTATTTCCCTGGTGTGGCCTCCGGTGAACTGCTACCGACTCTGACGGATCTGCAAGCCAATGTGATCGGTCTGGACTGGAGAGTTTCTATCACAGAAGGCCGCAAGAGACTGGGTGGCAAATTTGCCGTTCAAGGCAATCTGGATCCCTATGTGCTGACAGCACCGATGGACTTGATTAAGCAGCAGGCCAAAGTCATTATTGATGAAGGTATCAAGGAGCCAGGTTATATTTTCAATCTGGGACATGGCTTGTTCCCGGAAGCTTCTCTTGAGAAATTGAGAGAACTTACGACATATATTCATGAATATTCTGCAGAAGTTTTGAAGACGGGGGTGACGGTTAGCAATGACTAATACCGTAGGTGTACTGGTGATGTCTTATGGCACACCTGAAAATATGGAAAGTATTGAAGCGTATTACACACATATTCGAAGAGGACGGCCGCCTGAGCCGGAACAACTGAAGGAACTGACGGACCGGTATGAGGCTATCGTTGGGGGCGTTTTCCCGCTGCGTGAAAATACGGATAATCAGGTTAAGGCCCTGCAGGAGACACTGAGCCAAGATGAGCGTACGAACGGAGTGGAGTTCCGTTGTTATCAAGGGCTGAAGCATGCTCATCCATTTATTGAAGATGGTGTGGAACAGATGGCGAAGGACGGAATTCAGACAGCTGTCGGTGTTGTACTTGCTCCTCACTATTCCACAATGAGTGTGGGCAGCTACATCAAGCGTGCTCGTGAGAAAGCAGAGGAACTGGGAATTCAAATGACATTTGTTGAGAGCTACCACCTGCATCCTAAGCTGATCCAGGCTCTCTCTTCCCGTGTCAGTGCCAAGCTGGATGAATTTGAAGAGGCTGGGGCGAAGCGCGGTGATGTACGAGTCCTGTTCAGTGCACACAGCTTGCCTGAGCGGATCGTAAGTCTGGGGGATCCTTATCCGCAGCAATTGCTTGAAACCTCCGAAGTCATTGCATCACGTGTAGGTATTAGTAACTGGCAATTTACATGGCAAAGTGCTGGACGTACGGCTGAACCGTGGCTTGGTCCGGATATTTTGGACACACTTCAGGAACTGTCCCGCGAACAGGTTGAGGATGTGCTGGTTGCACCCATTGGATTCGTCTCTGATCATCTTGAAGTACTCTATGATCTGGATATTGAGGCCAAAGCGATTGCCAAGGAGATTGACATGCGCCTAATGCGGATCGATTCGCTCAACAGTGATCCTCTCTATATGGAGACGTTAAGTGACGTCATCATTAGCCAGTGGCAGCAAGGGTCGGATGTGTAATGGAAGACCAGAAACGTCGTGTTGTTGTCGTTGGTGGAGGCCTGACCGGCCTCAGCGCGGCATTTTATATTCGGAAACATTACCGGGAAGCGGGGATTGAACCGCAAATTACACTGATTGAGAAAAGTTCGTCCATGGGTGGAATGATTGAGACGCTGCACCGGGATGGATTTGTCATTGAAAAAGGCCCAGATTCATTCCTGGCCCGCAAAACGGCCATGATTGATCTCGCCAAGGAATTGGAAATGGATCATGAACTGGTAAGCCAAAATCCGGAATCCAAAAAAACGTATATTATGCAGCGGGGCAAGCTTCACCCCATGCCTGCTGGACTTGTGCTCGGAATACCAACAGAGTTGAAGCCGTTTCTGAGAAGTGGCCTGGTTTCTCCGGCAGGCAAGCTGCGGGCGTTGATGGATTTCTTTATTCCACCGCGCCGTACCGCGGAAGATGAATCCCTCGGTTACATGATTGAACGGCGTCTTGGTCCGGAGGTGCTTGAAAACCTGACCGAGCCTCTGCTTGCCGGTATTTATGCCGGGGATATGCGTCGTCTGAGTCTTCAGGCGACTTTCCCGCAATTCGGTGAAGTGGAACGGGATTATGGTAGTCTGATCCGCGGCATGATGACAGGTCGTAAACCTGCAGAGACACATACGGGAACGAAGAAAAGCGCGTTCTTGAATTTTCGCCAAGGACTTCAGAGTCTTGTTCACGCCTTGGTTCACGATATGCAGGATGTGGACCAACGCCTGAATACGTCTGTTCTCTCATTGGATGTTCAGCAAGGTGGTCAAACGAGGTACAGTGTGCAGCTCAATAACGGGGAGCGTATTGAAGCGGATGACGTGATTGTTACAGTCCCGACATATGTGGCATCTGAACTGCTCAAACCGCATGTGGACACCTCTGCGCTGGATGCAATTAATTACGTATCTGTAGCCAATGTGGTCCTTGCTTTTGAGAAAAAGGATATTGAACATGTATTTGATGGTTCAGGCTTCCTCGTTCCACGCAAGGAAGGGCGGAATATTACAGCCTGTACCTGGACATCGACCAAATGGCTGCACACCAGTCCGGATGACAAAGTGCTGCTGCGTTGTTACGTCGGCCGCTCCGGAGACGAGCAAAATGTAGAACTTCCCGATGATGCGCTGACAGCTCTGGTGCTCAAGGATCTGCGGGAAACGATGGGTGTAGAGGCCGTTCCGATCTTCTCGGAGATTACCCGCCTACGCAAATCCATGCCGCAGTATCCTGTAGGCCATCTTCAGCATATTGCAGCACTGCGTGAGGAACTAGGCAGTAAGATGCCGGGTGTTTACATTGCTGGTGCTGGTTATGAAGGAGTAGGTTTGCCGGACTGTATCAAACAGGCAAAAGAAATGTCGCTTCAGGCAGTTCAAAAGCTGGCTGTGCACTAATGCAGCCAATGTAAGGCTGCCTCTCCCGCGGAATGAATTCATTCTGTAAGGAGAGGCAGCTTTTTTCATGCAGGATATTTATTTTCGAGTGAATTGAATGATGGAAATCCAGGATATGCCTGATATAATGATAAAGGATTGCTGTAGAAGAAGAGGAGCTGCCTATGTATCCCCCAAGATCTAATCGAAGTAATCAAAAGAAAAAAGAAAAACGTGCACGCAGACGTATGATCTGGATGATCAATCTGTTTCTGATTGCTGCAATCGGAGGGGTAGGCATATATTACGCAGCAGAGGTGCAGAAACAGCAAGCGGAGCCGGCGACAAATGAAGCTGTAGTAAAAGAGCAACAACCTGCGGATCAGGATGATGCCAAAGGTGGCGATGAGCTGGATTCGCCTGAAGCCGAGTCAGATGCAGATCCGGATGCAGAACAAGATTCTATGGAAGTAACCAGTCCGGGGTCAGAAACTGCTGAAGATGAGAGCGTTTCATCCGGCGGTGAAACAACGGAGTCGGGCAGTAAGGAGTCTGTTAAAGGGTCCGAAGAAGGACAAACAGGGACGGGAACAGCCAAACCATCAAATCCGAAGGACAATGAAAGTTCCGGAGCCCAAACAACGGTTCCACAGCCTACAGGATCAGGGAAGAACGTAACCATTAATTTTGTTGGTGATATTCAGTTCTCTGGCAAGGTGGCCGAATTGTTGGATAAGAATGGCTACGATTACCCTTATGCCAAGCTTGGCGGTCTGTTCAAGAACGATGATCTGACCGTGGGCAACTTGGAGACTCCCGTGACGCTGGGTGGTTCAGCTGCTGAGAACAAAACATTTGTTTACAAATCTTCGCCAAAAGCATTGGCAGCGATGGCTGCTGCCGGATTTGACGCAGTAAATCTGGCTAACAATCACATTTTGGACCAGGGTGTGGAAGGACTCGTCGACACACTAACCTACCTTCAGGAGTATGGTATTGCGCATACTGGGGCCGGGATGAACAGGGACGAAGCTTATGCGCCTGCCTATCTGGAAAGGAAAGGCATCAAGATCGCACTGCTTGGCTTCAGCCGGGTTGTGCCGGAACCGACCTGGAAAGCGGAAGGGAATCGCGCCGGTGTTGCAGAAACCTATGATTCTACAGGGGCGGTAAACGCGATTCAAGAAGCTCGTCAGAAGGCGGATCTTGTGATCGTGGTAGCACATTGGGGAGAAGAGCGAGTCAGTACACCCAATGATGACCAGACCAGACTGGCACATGAGTTTGTGGATGCTGGGGCTGATCTCGTCATTGGTGGGCATCCTCATGTGCTTCAAGGAGTAGAGTATTATAAGGGCAAGTGGATCGCATATAGCACAGGCAATTTTATTTTTTCGAAATCAACGACGGAAGAAACCTGGAAAACAGCTGTTTTTCAGGCAGAATGCAGCGCGGAAGCGAAGTGCAGCATGAAAGTCATTCCATATGAGGCGGGGCTTGGTCAGGCCATTCCAATGCTAGGTGAAGCCAACAAGCTGTTATTGGAGCAAATGACCAGGCTCTCACCAGGAATTCGCTTTGACGCGGCTGGAGTGGCCTCAACAAGCTGATACAAGAATGAAAACGTCTAAGGAGTGGGGAATAATGAGTAACTTATGTGTAGCACACCGTGGATTTTCTTCCACAGCACCTGAGAATACGATGGCAGCTTTTCAGCTGGCCATGGAGCAGTCTTATGTAACTTGGATCGAACTGGACGTGCAATTGTCCCGCGACGGCGTGCCAGTAGTCATCCATGACTTTTCGTTCAACCGGACGACGAATGGAGAAGGGCTTGTACGGGAGACGAATTGGTCTGATATTCAGAAGCTGGATGCAGGGAGTTGGAAGTCCAAGGAATATGCGGGGGAACGCGTTCCGGCTCTCAGCGAAGTGTTGGACAGCTGCAAGGGCAAAGTACGTCTGAACATTGAGCTGAAAACACAAGGAGACATGTATCCGGGCTTGCCGGCAGCCGTTATTGAGGAAGTACGGAAAAGAAACATGCAAGCCGAAGTCGTTTTCACTTCCTTTGAACCTGCTGCGCTGGCTGAATCCAAAAATATCGCACCTGAGATCACTACAGGTCTCATCATTGATGCTCGTCCAGGAGATCTATTAGCGAGACTTCGTCAGCTGCAATGCGGGTTCCTATCGATCGGTTACACCAACGTGGACAAATCACTGATGCGGGAAATGAAGAACAATGGCATTCAGGTCATGGCCTGGACCGTAGATGATAAGATCATTATGAAGCGCCTCGCTGCAATTGATCCCGAGCTTATGCTGTGCACGAATCGTCCTGACGCTTGGAATCAGGCATTGCAAAAGTCGAGCAATCGGGCATAAAGATAAGGGTCCATATTCTCTAATTAATCCAATAAAGGTGGTCGTATTCCGATGCTCTCAACGATTCGTAACGTATACTGTGTAGGACGCAATTATAAACTTCATGCGGAAGAGCTGGGTAACGCGGTTCCGGACGAACCGATGATCTTCATGAAGCCTTCGCATGCGGTGGTACCCATGAATGGAGAGGCGATTGAATTACCTGCTTCCCGTGGGGAAGTTCACTATGAAGCTGAACTGGTCGTTCAAATTGGCAAGAGTTATGAACCAGGGGTTGCTGTAGAGGATTTGATCGAATCGTATGCATTTGGCATTGATTTTACGCTGCGTGATGTACAGTCGGTCATCAAGAAGAAAGGCCACCCGTGGACTGCGGCCAAAGGATTCAAAAATTCCGCACCTGTAAGTGGGTTTCAGGCCTTTTCCAGTACGGAAGCTTTGCTTGCAAAAGATTTTACGCTGACCAAAAATGGTGTGGAAGTGCAGCGAGGCAACATTCGCAACATGATTTTTGACCTTCAACACATTGTGGATTATGTAGGACATCACTATGGTCTTGGCGCAGGTGATATCATCTTCACCGGGACACCAGAGGGTGTGGGACCAACCGTAGAGGGAGATGTGCTTGAGCTCGCCTGGGATGGTCAATCCGTTGGGAAATGTACCATTGCAGCAGCGAAATAATCCTGTAAGTTCCGTATGAATTATAGTTATACAGTCATCCATTCAGGGGCGGGAAACCGCTCCTTTTTGACGTGATCATAGAAGATAAACGAACACGCATCTGTACACGTTTAGGCCAACTCGTAAGAGGTACGGGCGCTTTCTAGAACAATTTGTTCGATTTCCGCATGTTGTGCCTCATATTGCTCTTGGGTGATACTTCCACTTGCCAGACGATCATCCAGCTGCTGCCTGAGTTGTTTGACCTGCAAAGCCACGACCTGACTGAAATCTCCATCATTCTCGTCTGCAATGGTTTGGAGTGATTTGCCTGCGTACAGATCCTGGTACAAATCTTCCTCGGAGGAATGGTTCAGTGCAGTCAGCAGCTCATCCTTGTTATCATCTTTGGTATTTATACTTACGATGGACCACTCCGTCAAGGGAATCGGAGAAATGGCTGATTTGCTCCAGGCGGTTCCTGCAAAAGACATGGTTACCATCATCGTACCCACAAACATTACACGTTTTATATTCATTCCTGTCATCCTCGCTTCTCTATTTAAGTACGAAGGGAATCGTAGCTTAATCTTGTTGTTTTGATCTGAGATTAGTTTAACCGGAGAAGCTGAAGTGAAACTTAAAATGGCATAAATAAATCCTGACAGGCAAAAAAAGAATAATAACTTTTAATTCTTACTTGACAGGTTGGGTTAGTAGGTTATATGATGAACTCAATTATTTTAACACTCATTAAATGAACAGTGAAATAAATTTGAATACGGATGCGAGCTGATTGGACCACCAAAGGCTCCCGGGACTACTCCATATGGAATGTCTTCGGGAGCCTTTTTGCGTACTTGCTAACGTTTCGGCCGGATAGGAGGAAATGAGATGAATGAGAGAGATTGGGATGCGTTGGAGAAAACGGATTGGCTGTTTCGCAAGATGGTCAGACGATTCGTCAAGGAGCGGGATCGCATAACGGTGGAAGGCATTAGCCTGCCGGGTATGCTCATCCTGCACAAAATCATTCGTGAAGGAGAACAGCGGCTTGGCGACCTGGCCGATCAATTGGATTTCACTTCCGGTGCCATTACTGCACTGACTGACAAGCTGGAGAAAAAGGGATTAACGATCCGCAGACGCAAGGAAGACGATCGCCGTACCGTCCTGCTCGATATAACCGCCAAAGGTAGGGAAATGTATGCCCGCAATAGCAATATCGGTGCCCGATGTATCACGCTTCTGTTTGAGGGATTTACCACTGCGGAACTGGAACAGCAAAGCCAATTGTATGAGCGGGTGATCGCGAATCTGGAAGGATTCTCAGATACACTGCTGGAGCTTGCCGAGAGCAACACGAGAGATGAGACAGATCCGTCTGTGGGCAACGACCTTGAACAGAAGCGAAAGGGGAATTCCGGAAAGAACAACTATCTCAGTTATTAATGCTTGAACTGTAGTGAATGAATCTAACAATCCAAGGGAGAGATGAGAACGATGGGACACTCAACAATTTATCCAACGGGAGCAACGCTGTATAATCCGGAAAAGGCTTGGGGTGGTTACACCGTGTACCAGGCAGGTGAAGAAGGCGTTGTATTAATTGATATGAACGGGAAGGAAGTTCACCTCTGGAAAGGACTGCTCGGATTTCCGGCCAAAATTTTCCCCGGAGGTTATGTGCTGGGAAGCACGGGCAGAAGAGATCCAAAGTTCGGTATTCAGGATAATGTGGACCTGGTTCAGGTGGACTGGGATGGCAACATCGTGTGGAAATACAATAGCTACGAACATATTGAAGATCCGGGATACGAACCATTGTGGTACGCCCGCCAGCACCATGATTATCAGCGTGAGGGCAATCCGGTAGGGTATTATGCTCCTGGTCTTGCTCCGAAAACACAGGGTGGCAAGACACTGATTCTGGCGCACAAAAACGTAAGCAATCCGCAAATCTCGGATAAACCTTTACTTGATGATGCCATTATTGAAGTGGATTGGGAAGGCAATGTGTTGTGGGAATGGCTTCCGAACGAGCATTTTGAAGAAATGGGCTTTGACGAGGCTGCACGCAATGTATTGTACCGTGACCCGAATACACGTTCATTTGGTCACCTTGGTGGGGGTGTAGGTGATTGGCTTCATATTAACTCGGCTTCCTATGTTGGTCCTAACCGGTTCTATGAAGCGGGAGACGAGCGCTTTAACCCGGATAACATCATATGGGATGCCAGAGAAGCCAACATTATTGCCATTACGGACAGACAGAGCGGCAAAATTGTTTGGAAACTCGGCCCGGATTATTCCTCTCCTGAAGCGAAGCATATCGGCACCATTATCGGACAGCATCATGCGCATATCATTCCTCAAGGACTGCCAGGCGAGGGCAATCTGCTGGTGTTTGATAATGGAGGATGGGCAGGTTATGGTCTTCCGAATCCGGCTTCTCCATATGGCTTGAAACACGCGGTCCGTGATCATTCCCGTGTACTTGAGATTGACCCGTTGACACTGGAGATTGTGTGGCAATATACCTCTGCTGAAGCTGGCTTTTCCGTTCCAACCGATTCTTATAAATTCTACAGCCCATATATTAGCTCAGCCCAGCGCTTGCCTAACGGTAACACGTTGATTACCGAAGGGTCCAATGGCCGATTATTTGAAGTTACAGCAGAGCATGAGCTGGTGTGGGAATATATTTCTCCATACAAGGATGGGCGTAATACCAATATGGTTTATCGTTCGTATCGAGTTCCATATCAATGGGTTCCTCAACTGGAGAAGCCGGAAGAGGTGGCGATCGAATCCATTGATGTATCGGTCTACAGAGTGCCGGGAGCAGCAGCCAAAGGCTCTGACTCGGTAGTCAGTGTAGAGACAACACTGCCGTTTGTTGAAGGAGCAGCTTGCGTAGCAACATCGGATGAAGGAAAACAAGGCAGTTAACGGTAGCCGAGGATAAATTGATTGAACGGGGTGCATGTTGTGAAAAAAACAGCCATTTTAAAGGGAGCATTCTTATTGCTCCTCTCCATAACTTTTATCATCTCCGGATGTTCTTCATACGGAACGGTGTCCGAAGCGAAAGGCGGCTCCGCAGGTAGTGGCACCAAGGTAAAGATCCGCATAGCGGATACGAGCACAAACCCGACGTTCAGGGTAGCCATTGCCAAAGGGTTCTTTGAAAGCCAAGGCATTGATGCAGAGAGCATCACGTTTGGTTCTCCGGCAGAAGGCGTGAATGCACTGTTTATCAAACAGGTCGACATTGCCTACGGTGCTGACTTCCCGGTGTTGAACGCTCTGGCCAAAGGGGATTATTCGATCATCGCTTCTGCGGGTCAGACAACGGATGAAGCAGCTGCTGCATGGAAGCTGTATGCCAAGGAGGAGATCCAGACGGGTGCAGACTTGAAGGGCAAGAGCGTAAGCTTTATTCGCGGAACATTCATTCCTTATCTGTGGGATGAGTATTTGAAGGATCAGGGGCTTGCGCTTGGTGATGTGAAGCAGATTGGGCAAGGGGCCTTCGATGAGTCCTATATTGCATTGAAGCAAGGGGAACTGGATGCCACTTGGGTTATCGGATCTGCATTAACCGATAAGTTCGATACGCTCGAAGGCGTGCATCAGCTGACAGATATGTCCCAGACTCCGGTAAGGCTTGGTATGGGATTGGTTGCAAGCAATGAGTTCATTGAAGCGAATCCGGAAACGGTAAAGGGATTTCTTCTGGCGCTGGATCAAGCTGCAACATATGCCCAAGCTCATCCTGATGAGGTAGCGGATCTAATGTACAAGGAGACAAAACAACCCAAGGAAGCAACCTTGAAGGATCTTCCCATCAATCCTTGGGTCGTTGGCTTTACTCAGGAAGCTTATGATAGTTTGGCGGGACAGAAGCAATACATGGTGGATAACGGAATCATTGAGCATGATTTTGATCTCAAAGGCAAGTTAAACCTGGAACTTCTGAAACAGGCATTGCCGGATAAAGTAACATATACCGAATAATCCAAAACGTACTGGAGGTGTCCTTATGTCCTTACCCGCAGATCGTCACACGATTCATATTGAACAGCTTCGAAAAACCTACAATGCTCCAACCAATGGAGAAGTGCATTACATTATCAAGGATGTTGATCTGGTGATCAAGGGCGGCGAATTCTTCGTTCTGCTTGGTCCCAGCGGCTGCGGAAAATCAACGTTACTTAATATGATCGCGGGTTTTATCTCCAAGTCGGGCGGGCAGCTTAAAGTGAATAACAAGGAGATCGACAGACCTGGAAGGGATCGTGCGATGGTGTTCCAACAGGCCGATTCCTCACTCTTTCCGTGGCTTACCGTAAGGGAAAATGTTGAATTCGGACTTCGGATGTCCAAGGTGCCCAAATCTGAACGCCGTACGATTTCGGACCGATACATTCAGCTCGTGGGGTTGGGAGGACATGAAGGGAAGTATCCGAAGGAGCTGTCGGGAGGCATGAAGCAGCGGGTACAACTAGCGCGGGTGCTCGCCAATGACTCGGCGATTCTGCTCATGGATGAACCTTTCGGTGCGCTCGATGCCATGACTCGAAGAGTCATGCAGAAGGAGCTGGTGAATATCTGGAGGGAAACACATAAGACCGTTATTTTTGTTACTCATGACATCCAGGAGGCTCTATTGCTCGGTGAACGGATCGGAATCATGTCAGTGGGACCTTCGTCGAATATAACGGACATTTACCATAACGTTCAGTCTTATCCGAGAAATATTGCTTCGGCTGAATTCAATAGCCTGTACGATCAGATTCAAAGCCATTTTGAAGAATAACTGAGGTGATCTGGACCATGAAATGGTTGGAGAAAAAGTGGGTGTCTGTACCGATATTATGGGTTACAGTCATTCTGATATGGCAGCTTGGTGCATTGCTCTACGGGCCGGACGTGATTCCTGGTCCATGGGATACTGTGCAGGGTGCTCGCGAATTAATTGCGGATGGCACACTCATGCAGTATATCGGGATCAGCTTCACACGTGTACTGGCCGGATGGGTGCTGGGAAGTGTCATTGCTATTCCGGTAGGTCTGCTTATCGGCAAGGTTCACATCATCCGTCTGTTTGCCGAACCCTTCCTTAATTTTATTCGATTTATCCCGCCGATTGCTTTCATTACACTGTTCCTGGTCTGGTTCGGCATTGGGGAACAGTCCAAGATTGCACTGATCATGTATGCGACATTTTTCATTGTTGTCCTGAATACACTGACGGGTGTCCTGTCCATTGAAGAGGATAAGATTCGTTCAGCCCGCAGTATGGGCGCGAATGAGTGGCAGATATTGCTGCATGTGGTTGTCCCTGCTACGACCCCTTATATTTTCACAGGTATTCGATTGGCGATGGGAACTTCCTATATGGCCATTATCGGTGCAGAGATGATTGCTTCTAATGAAGGCGTAGGTTATTTGATCTGGAATTCACGGTTATTTTTCCGGACGGACTGGATTTTTGTTGGTCTCATCTCCTTGGGATTCATGGGTTTTCTCACGGATCGTTTGTTCAACTGGTTTGGTCGCCGTGTATTGTATCGGTATGGTGTCATCGGAGGGGTCAAGAGAGGCTGACACCGTGCGGAGCGGACGACTCGATGTTTAGTTGTAAAAGGGCAGTTTTCATCAATTATATTTCATCTAGCAGACCTGGTTCGCAGCTTTCTAAGCTGCCGGATCAGGTTTTTGTCATGCCTGCAACGGGAGTTTCGGCATTGGGCTCAAACCGTGGTATAATTGAATTTCAAAAATAACATAAACGTCATGTGGACCATAGATGCTGCCACATGCAGGAGAGATTATGGACTGGATTATCGGCGCCGTATGCGCTTTTATTGTGGCGGGTGCAGCCTACGCAAAGAAATCGCTAACCCTGTCCGGTTGCTTGGCAGCTGTGTTGATGGGAACGATCTATTACGGGGCAGGCAACCTGTTTTGGTTTGGCACACTGCTGTTGTTTTTCATAACTTCAACCTTGTTGTCCAAGTATCGTAAGGAACGCAAGCAGGAGCTGGAGAAATCGTATGCCAAGACAGGCAATCGGGATGCAGGGCAAGTGTTTGCCAACGGCGGAATGGGCATGCTTCTATGTTTGGGATACTGGATATTTCCACATCCGGCCTGGATCTATGCTTTCATTGGTGTAATGGCAACCGTAACATCCGATACCTGGGCTACCGAACTCGGAAGCTTGAGCCGTAAGCCGCCACGTTCTGTGGTGAGTTGGAGGGTGCTGACTCCGGGCGCTTCCGGTGGTGTGTCGTTGCTTGGGACAACAGCGGCGGCAATAGGCGGAGCATTAATTGGAGCAGGAGCATTTATCTTTTCTTGGATCGCGGACTTTGAAACGCTTGGATTTCTGAGCTGGACGTGTGTTGGTCTTGTAGGTGGACTGGCTGGAGCATTTGCCGATTCCTACCTTGGAGCAACAGTCCAGTTGATGTATCGCTGTACTGAATGCGGCCGTGAAGTTGAGGTCAGTGAACACTGTGGCCACAAGACCGTTCGCGCACGAGGCTGGACATGGATGAGCAACGATCTGGTCAACGTGCTGAGTTCGGTGATCGGAGGATGTGTGGCTATCGGTTTGGGTATTATTTTGGCGCTGTAGGGAGGGAGTGCAAGTGAGCACTGTGCAGGGAGACAAGTCGGAGGCTATTTTGGATGCGGCTTATGGTATTTTTGGATCAAAAGGATTTTATGAGACGAAAATGTCCGATATTGCTGAAGAAGCTGGCATTGCAAAAGGCACCATTTATTTATATTTCAAGAGCAAGGAACAACTATTCGTCGCTGTTTCCAAGCGGGACTGTAACAGTTTTATCAGCAGGCTTGATTATGCCTTGAAATCTCAGGAGAATACAGGTGAGAAGCTTGGCGCAATCGCCAAGACGCACCTGACTTATTATTACGAGCGGCGCAATCATACGAAGCTGTTTTTTATGGCACCTAATAACGATCCGGATCTTATGAAATTCATGAAGGCCTTTATGAATGAGTATATGAGCATGGTGTGTGAGGTGCTGAAAAGTGCAAGTGTACCTGAGCCTGTGCTTTTGGCAGAAGCCTATATCGGGATTTTGGATCGATTGAAGATGGATATTATGCTGAATCCGGAGTTCAATGAGGAAGATCTGAATAAACGGATTGCTTTTGCAGCGGCACTATTTCTGGACGGTTGTCGTTCTTTTTTACAAGTATAAGTATCATCATGAGCATGGAATCAAGAAACTGTTGAATCTCAATTTACAGAGAAGTGGGTAACGAGCAATGAACATAATGACGGTAGAGCAAATTTCAAAAAGCTATGGCGAAAAAATATTGTTCAAGGACGCCTCGTTTGGCATGGGCGACCAGGATAAGATCGGCGTCGTTGGCGTAAACGGAACGGGAAAGTCTACATTTCTGCGTGTAATTGCAGGCATGGAACCGGCTGATGAGGGACAGATTGCTATCGGAAATGATGTACGTATTCAGTTTCTGGCACAAAACCCCGATTTTAACCCTGACAACACCGTACTGCAGCAAGTATTCGAGGGCGATAGTCCAGAGATGAAAACAGTGCGTGAATACACGGAGACGATGGAACTGCTCGAATTGAATCCATCCGATCCTGCCTTGCAAGAGCGGTTATTGCGTCTGAATCAACAGATGGAGCAGCTTCAGACCTGGCAGATGGAAAGTGAAGCCAAAAGCATTCTGTCCAAACTGGGTATCCGTCAATTTGACGCGCTAATGGGAACATTGTCCGGGGGACAACGCAAGAGGGTGGCTTTAGCGTCTGCTCTGATTCATCCCTGCGAGCTTCTCATTCTGGATGAGCCGACGAACCATATCGATAATGATTCCGTCGTTTGGCTGGAGCAATACCTGCAAAAACGTCGTGGTGCACTCCTCATGATTACGCATGATCGCTACTTCCTGGATCGTGTGGCGAATGTGATGCTGGAGCTGGATCATGGGCGTTTGTTCCGTTATGAAGCAAACTACACCCGCTTCCTTGAACTCAAGGCAGAGCGGGAAGAGCGCGAATCAGCCTCAGAGCAAAAACGGCAAAACCTGCTCCGTACAGAGCTTGCCTGGATCCGTCGCGGGGCCAAGGCGCGGACCACGAAACAAAAAGCAAGAATTGACCGTTTCGAACAGCTGAAGGATCAACAGGGGCCGAATCGCTCTGGCTCTTTGGAGGTTTCGGTAGGCTCTACTCGTTTGGGCAAGAAGATTCTGGAGATAGAGCACTTATCCAAATCCGCAGGTGGACGCAAATTAATTGAGGACCTGAACTATATCGCCGTGCCTGGTGACCGGGTAGGTATCGTGGGTCCGAATGGCAGTGGTAAATCGACTCTGCTGCAGCTGATCTCAGGCAAATTGGAACCGGATGCTGGAGAAGTCGTCCTCGGTCCAACCGTTAACCTGGGCTATTTCACGCAAGAGCATCAGGAGATGAATGAATCTCTGCGTGTCATTGAATATATCAAGGAAGTGGCCGAGAATGTGCGGACGGCGGATGGATCCCTGATCACGGCAGCCCAGATGCTGGAGCGGTTTCTCTTTACTCCTGCGTCGCAGTGGACGCCAATCTCCCGTCTGTCAGGTGGGGAGAAACGTCGTCTATATCTGCTGCGTATATTGATGGCTGCGCCCAATGTATTGCTGCTGGATGAGCCAACGAACGATCTGGATATTCAGACGCTGGCGGTACTCGAAGATTACCTGGATGACTTCCCGGGTGTTGTTTTCGTTGTCTCCCATGATCGCTATTTCCTGGACCGTACAGTGGATAAAGTGCTGGCCTTCGAGGGCAATGGAGCCATCCGGGTACATGTTGGCGACTATAGTGAGTATGCTGAATGGATGCTGAAGAATGCACCGGGAGCTTCTCAGGTGGGCGATACTGGGTCAGCAGCGAAAAAAGCAAAAACAGATGAGGTTAAGCCTGCTGCATCTACGGCCAAGCCGAAGCTGAAGTTTAGCTTCAAGGAACAACGGGAGTATGATCAGATCGACGAGAATATTGAGAAAGCGGAGGCTAACCTTGCGCGGATCAACACGGCGATGGAGGAATCCTTCAGTGATTCAGCCCGTTTGCAGGAACTCATGGCAGAGCAGGCTGAAGCAGAGCGTCATCTGGAAGAACTGATGGAACGTTGGACGTTCCTGAATGAGCTTGCAGAGCAGATTGAGAAAAGCAAATCCTAATCGAAAAGTACAAATCGTCATCCTTTAAAATAGGGCTTAACGCCTTGTTATGAAGGATGGCGATTTTTTTATATGAAACGTTAGCCATATCCATTACGTTGTAAGTAGTAAGGAAATAATTCCAGTGAAAGGAGAGAACACCACATTTATGTACAAAGAATTGAATCAACAACTGGCTGTGCTCAAGGAAAAGGGGAGAATTTACGAGAAATGGAACAATCGCCTGGAGAAGTTGAACCAGGAAGAAGTCGAGTGGAAGGCAAAAGTACAGCGGCGCCTGGAGCATCTCCAGAAGGAGCAGAATGATGTGGACCGGCTGAATGGCATGACCTTATCTGCATTTTTCTATAACTTGATTGGCAAAAAGCAGGAGAAGCTGGAGAAGGAAGAACTCGAATTAATGGAGAGTAAGGCTGAGTATGATACAGCATGCCAAATGTTACAAGACATTCATGAGCAGAGGAAAGAAGTGCAGCGCGAACTAGATGAGCAGAGTAAATATCAATTCTGGGAAAATGATTACAAGGTACTGTGGGGCAAAAAGGAAAATCAACTGCTGGCGAATCACGATGAACTTAGGCAATTGGCAGAGGATCTGGAGCATTTACGCGGAGAAATGAAGGAACTTAAGGAGGCAGACCGGGAAGGGGAACGCCTGCTCAGTGCACTGGGCCGTGCGGGGGATGCGCTCAAGTCTGCAGGGAATTGGGGAGTATACGACATGATGGGCGGAGGCATGATATCCACTCATATCAAACGCGGTCGTATGGATGACGCTCAATCTGCCTTAACTGAAGCGGGAAGACATTTGAAGCGATTCCAGAAGGAGCTTGAAGATGTGAAAATGGCAGTACACGCTGATCTGGAACTTGGGGGATTATTATCCTTTGCAGATTATTTCTTCGATAATCTCTTCGTGGATTGGATGGTGCAAGACAAAATCCGAAAAGCCGAATCCCAGGTGGAGGATGGCCGTCTTACCGTCCGTCGTACATTACATGTGTTAAAAAATGAAATTCGTGATCATGAGAGAAAAGTAACCCAAATCGAGCAGCAATATCGTCAGTATGTGGAGCAGGCTGATTAAGGTAGATGTCCAGTTAGGAGAACATGATAGGGTAAAAAAAAGATGCCAGGCAGCGGTGTGATCTGTTGCTGGCATCTTCTTATTTTCCTGAAGTATATAAGGGTGATTACTTGGTTGTGATGTATGAAGCGAGCAGTCTGGCTGTATTCAGAACGGCATCCTTGTGCGTGCGCTCCATCGAATGGGAAGCATGTACCCCAGGGCCAATCAGTGCAGCACGAATGTTGTTTCCACCTCGCAAGGCAGCACTGCCATCTGAGCCGTATTGAGGATAAATATCAACGACATAATCGAGATTTGCTTGCTTGGCAAGTTCAATCAGGCGACTCGTCATGTCATAGTCATATGGACCAGAAGAGTCTTTGGCGCAGATGGATACATCCGTTTCTTTACAGCTGAGATCGTCACCCATTGCCCCCATATCTACGGCGATCAATTCACTGATCTCGGACGGGATATATGAGGCGCCATGTCCAACTTCTTCGTAATTCGAAATAAGCAGAGAGACGTTATGTAGAGGCTTCCAGCCTTCCCGATGAGCAGATTCCAAAATGCCGAAAAGGGCAGCCACGCTAGCTTTGTCATCCAGATGACGTGACTTGATATAACCGCTTGGCGTAATAACCGCACGTGCATCGAAAGAAATAAAGTCACCGACGCCGATACCGAGTTCAAGAACATCTTCCTTGGATGAAACCACTTCATCAATACGAACTTCCATATGGCTTTCCTTACGCTCAAAGGTGCGGGCATCCGGGTAGACATGAACCGAAGGGTGCAGGGAGAGAATCGTACCGGTATATGTTTTGCCATCCCGTGCGTGGATCGTGCAATACTCGTTTTCAATACTGTTCATGGTGAATCCACCCACAGAGGTTAGTTTGAGCGTACCGTAAGAAGTGATGGAACGTACCATCGCGCCTAGTGTATCCACATGTGCACTGAGTCCAATGGTCTTGGAGGCATCCAGCCCAGGCAAAGTGAGTACCGCTCCGCCTTTGTTATTTAATTCAAATGAAATATTCAATGATTGGGCTTCTTCCCGGATCATCTCGATAATATGGTGTGTGTAGCCGCTTGGACTCGGAGTATCCAGCAGCCTTTTCAGAAGGTCCAGGACGTAGGATTCATTAATTGTAAAATTCATATAGAGATTCCTCCTCATAATCGGTGTTCCCAAACAAGAATACAGCCTGTCTGGTCGAATGGGACATCCATTCCTTATGCCAGCAGGCTGCTTGTTCTTCTTACAACGAATCTGCAGAATTTCCTTTGCGCTGCTGACTCTGGATGGAATCCGTCTCAGCCAAGCGATCCGTTTCAGTTGTTTCGAAGGCTTCCATTGTCGCGGTGGAACCCGGTGAAGAATAGCTCGAAGCCGTGTTCTCCAATTCGGTTACACGCAATTTCAATTGCTTGTTCTCACGCTGCAATCGATACTGACGGAAAATGCCATAGGATCCGACAATGATTCCACCAATCAGGGTACAGCCCAGAATCAGCAAAATCAGGGGGATTTGAACCGTGTTAAACAGCAGGTTAACCTGCACGGAATCCACATTAATAACAGCGAAGATTCCGGTAAGAAGTGCAAAAACAAGACCTGCGATGAGGGTCCATTGCATTTTCATGGTGGTGCCTCCTTGTTGAACAATTCAGGAATACGAATGCATTACCCCAAAGAAGGCGCTGTGCATCTGGCTTGATTATAAAATCCCTTGCCCGAAATGGGCAAGGGATGCAGGTCGCATGTAACAGAGAGACAACTTTATTTAGTCAATTGTTCCATCTGTTCAATCAATTCTTTGAAGACACTCATGGCTTCGCGAATTGGCTGTGGAGAAGACATATCCACGCCTGCTTTTTTTAGAATATTGATGGAGTAGTCACTTCCACCACTCTTGAGGAAGCCAAGATAACGGTCTACCGCAGGCTGACCTTCTTCGAGAATCTGTTTGGAGAAGCTCGTTGCTGCAGAGAACCCGGTTGCGTATTTGTAAACGTAGAAGCTGTTGTAGAAATGGGGGATACGTGCCCATTCCATCTCAATATCCTTATCCACAGCCATGCTGTTTCCATGGTATTGGACATTGAGGTCGTAATAAATTTCAGACAGCAGCTGCGGTGTAAGGGCCTCGCCCTGTTCAGCACGCTCATGAATGATTTTCTCAAATTCGGCAAACATCGTTTGACGGAACACAGTTGTACGGAATTGATCTGCATAATAGGTCAACAGATACAGTTTTTCCTTCGGATCCGTGGATTTGTTAAGCAGGTAATCCATCAGCAATGCCTCATTGGTTGTGGATGCAACCTCTGCCAGGAAGATGGTGTACTGTGCATCCCGATACGGAAGGGTAGTATCCGAATAATAGGAATGCAGAGCATGACCCATTTCATGTGCCAGTGTAAACATGCTGTTCAGATTGTCTTTATGGTTAAGCAGGACGTATGGGTGTGTGCCGTATGCACCCCAGCTGTAAGCACCTGAACGTTTGTTTTCGTTCTCATATACGTCAATCCAGCGGTCATCATATCCAGCCTGCAATGCATTTCCATAATCCTCGCCCAGCGGTTTCAGGCCATCTTTGACGGTCTGTTTTGCTTCCTCATAAGTGATGTCCATTTTATACTCATCAACCAGAGGAGCAAACAAGTCATACATATGCAATTGATCCACACCGAGCAATTTTTTGCGCAGATCCATATAACGGTGCAGGAGCGGGAGGCTTTCATGAATGGTGTCCACCAGGTTGGTGTACACTTCCGTTGGAATGTTGTCACCATACAGTGACATTTCCATTACGGACGGGTACTTCCGGACATTTGCATAGAACATATTTTTGGTGACATTCGCATTCAGGGCTGCAGCGATCGTGTTCTTCTGTTTGGCGTACGTTTCATACACCGCTTTGAAGGCACGTTCGCGAACTTCGCGATTAGGGTTCTCCAGGAATTGAATGTAGCTTCCGTGGGTAAGCTCCACATCGTTGCCATGTTCATCCTTGATTTTCGGGAACTTGAGATCAGCATTATTCAGCATGCTGAAGATGGTTTGCGGAGCTTGGGACAAGTTGCCCACTTGTGCAAGCAGGGCTTCCTCCGTTTTGCTCAAGACATGCGCCTTCTCACGTTTCATCTCTTCCAGAGTGAACTTGAATGCAGACAGTTTCTCATCTGCAATGAAAGCATCCAGCTGATCATCCGGCAGGGAGAGAATTTCAGGCGTGACAAAGGAAAGAGCTTCCCCGACACGCACGCTCAGCTTTTGCGCTTTTTGGGACAGGTTTTGGTATGTAGGATTAGCTGTGTCTTCATCTTGGTGCATGCGTGCATACACAAAAAGGCGTTCAATTTTGAGACTTACCTCATCTTCGAGTTCAAAGCATGCCTTAAGAGATTCCGGCTTGTTCAGCTTGCCTTGAAATTCGGAGGCTTTCTTGGTCAGAGACGTTACTTCTTCGTATTCCTGATCCCAGGCTTTTTGATCGGCGAACAAATCTTCGAGTTTCCACGTATGTTCTGTTGGCACCTCGGAACGTTTCAATAATTGACTCATGGGAATCCTCCTTTGATGAAGTTGATGTATAGACCAATCTGCTCCCGTCTCGCTCGCTTGTGCGGAGAGAGACGAAGGAATCAGACTGAGTACTAGAATGACAAACAGTGATTTTCGATATTTCAACGGTCTTCCTCCTGACTATACGAGCAATTCGGTATAGTATGGCCTCGGACCGATTGAAATATTTGAGAGCACTAGGCTCCCATGTTGGCCAGGAAATAGACGATCAGGAAAAAAGCAAAACAGATAAGCAGTGTAGCTATAAGGGCCATTCCCCGTCGCAGTCGATCCGGAATGGAACTGCGTCCCAGAATCAGCACAACTCCCAGCGAAAAGGCGAGGATAATGAAGATGACAACATTGCTTGAGTCAAGCGTCATTCATTACACCTCTTTGAAAGCAGCCATCAGCTGACGCCATTCATCCTCGCGGTTCTCGAAATCGGCTTTTGGAAAACGGCGCTCAGCCCAGTGCATCAAGGCAGGGCGGCTGAGAAACGTGTGGCATTCTTCGCCCCATTCCTCTGAAATTTCACGGAGTACGAGGTATTTGCCTTGTACTTCTACTGTCATCATATTCCACTTGTCTCTTTTGTATATTTCATGTTTTTTAATCATAGATAGTCTCCAAACTTACGGTTTTGGTAAAATGATACCGTACCCTACGTTTCAAAGCAAATTTTTTCCGCATTTATTGAAAAGATAAATTGCAAAGTGGAAAGTCATACAGTATAATGAGGGTATTCGCCATAGATGGCGATATTTTTAGGAGGTTGTTCATTTGAAAGGTACAGTTAAATGGTTTAACGCAGAAAAAGGCTATGGCTTTATTTCAGTTGAAGGCGGCGAGGACGTATTCGTACATTTCTCCGCAATCCAAGGCGACGGCTTTAAAACATTGGAAGAAGGTCAAGCGGTAGAATTCGAAATCACTGATGGAAACCGTGGTCCTCAAGCAGCTAACGTAATTAAATTGTAAGATTTTTCCGTTCACCGGATTTCTTATAAATGATTGGCTTCTAGCTGAATATAAAGAACCCAAGCACAGTCCCCTACGGAGACTGTGCTTTTTTGTGTTCATTTTTATAAAAAGAGCGAGGTGTGCTCATTGTGCACGTTTGGTCATACTGGATAACAGCTTCAGGATGAAACCAAGAAGTGCAGCGAGTGAGAAGGCCATGGCAGTAAGATAGAAGACCTGTCTGCCTGCATGATCCAATATCAACCCGCCAAAGGTTCCGCTGAGCAGACCTGAGGCACTTGACCATACGATGGTGAACAGGGCCATACCTGTCGCACGATACGCATCGGGTACAAGGCGGGTAATATAGCGAACGGCTGTTACATAGAAAATGCCAAAGGTGACGCTGTGCATGGTTTGAATGGCGACAACAGCGGCAGGTGTATCCGATACAGACATCAGAAACAAACGAAGGGTATACATAAGGGCAGCAAAGGTGAGTAACGGAAGCTCCTTATACCGATTGCCATACTTGCTGAGCAGCAGGAATATAGGAATCTCGCTCACGGAAGAAATGAGCAGCGACCAGCCGATCAGGCCTTCACTGGCACCGAGATCCTTCAGCGTGATGGTGAGAAACGCTTCGTTCATTCGATGCCCCAATGCCAGCAGGAAGACACACCCGAAAAAGCTCAGCACATCTCTTCGTTTCAGGATTGCCCAGAGCCCGGATAGCTCCATTTTACTGCTGCTTCCAGAGGGTTCATTCTGATCCTGCAACCGGAAACCAATCAGAAGAGTAATGGCCGCAAGTGTAACGCACACCCACATCGTCCACCCGGGTCCAAAAGAACCAAGAAAATAACCAATGCTTAATGCAAAAAAAGCATAGCCAATGGAGCCGAAAACTCGAATGGACGTAAAATTTCGACCGTATTTGCTTGCAGTGGTAATTGCCATCGTATCGGCAAGCGGGTAGACCGGATAATAGAAAAAGTAAAATAACGTCACCAGGATAAATACTTGGCCAAAGGACGTCGCATTAGCGAGCATGACGCCTGTAATTAATTGTCCGCCGAGCAGAATGATCATGACTTTGCGAACCGTTTTGTAGCGGTCACTGGCCATACTCCAGAACATGTTGGAGAATACAGAGACAAGTGGACCTATACCGTACAAGTAGCCAATCTCGGCCCGGCTGAATCCCAGATGACTGAAGTAGAGCTGGAGATAGGATACCACCAGCACGGTCGAACCGAAAATTGTAAACATAAGTGCCCGCAGCCAGTTTTGATCCGGGCGGGCGTTGTGACTTAATTTCATGTTGAGAGACTCCATTCTTCATTACATTTCAATATTTAGCCTTTAAGTGAAGACGACTTGCGGGACGGTGGAGCAGACATGGAAGGTTCCTTCTGCGTGCGCCGGATGACGAGCCATACAATGATCAGTTCTGCCAGCAGACCGAGGGACTGGGCGACTGCACCAATCATGCCGTTCCAAGCTGGGAAGATGCTGACCAGAATGAGCAGGACGATCACGGTACAGATTGCATTGGCTGACTGGGAGCGGAACATCGTTTTGGTCTGTCCCCGCAGCAGGATTAGCCCATTGCTGAAATCAAGAAAAGGCGAAATCAGCGGAAATAGCACAAAGGCACGCAGTGTCCACAAACTTTGCTGCAGCAGGTTTCCCTGAACGCTCATTACATTTTCCAGTACCCATGGACCTAGAGGCGTATAGGCTATGGCTGCTGTCATGGCAAAAGGAATGAATCCGGTTACCAGTGCGAATTTTTTCACCAGTTTGGCATCAATCTCATAGAAATTAAGCACAATTTGATGGATGTAGGTGAAAAAGCTTAACATGAGCTGCATCAAACTGCTGGCTACAGCAAAAGAAGAGATGGCCAGTGCAATACCCGTTGTTTTGCCAAGCACGATATTAATGACAGGTCCGATGAACAAGGCGACAAAACTGGATAACAGCAGCGGTTTGTAGAAGCGGAAAACGTCTCCTTTGTTTTCGACAGGATGATCCTCCAGCTTGGCTGGCATGTTCCGCTTGATGCTGTTTCCCTCAAGAAAACTGACGAGCGCTTCAATCATCATACCTGCCGCAAAAATGATAGCGCCTACACGACCACTGTTAATACTGTCTGTATAGATGAAATACAAGGATAGGCCATACATGCCTCCAAGACGAAATAACATGCCTATCGTCAGCCATTTGGTCCGATTATTCGTAATGATAATGCCTTGATAGATATTGCGAATGACCGAGAAGATACTGACGTACATCAGGATTTCGTAGACATCGATTACTTTGGACAATAAATCGGGACTCACGCCGAACAGATATTTAAAAACCACTGTACCAATGGGAGAGTATACGATAAGGAATCCGATCAGCAGTACGCAGGCAAGAAATATTTTGGTGACGAAAGTGAGGGCCTGAAAGGACAGGCGGTCCCGTACCAGCGCAGAACAGGTTTGCCGCAGCAGTGTGGAGGGGCGTTCCGTAAGGGTCAGCAGGCTGCCTGCAATGGCGTAGCTGGCAATGACCGTCTCCGGATGGGCGGATCTGGCGAGTGTACTATTAATAATTACGTGAGAAATGGTAACCAAAGAGGCGGATATGCCGAGCGGTACAAAAAAAGCAAATAACCGTCTCCACGAGAGAGGCTCACTTGACATCATGTCAACGACTCCTTTGATGGATGAAATATGCTTAGTATATCACAAAGGCTAGTTGGCGGAAGCGATTTTTTCCCGTGATTATGCGGTAGATCATTTGTACAATTAAGGGGTTCATATTATAATGGGATTGGTTAAAAATCGCTCTAATACGTATTCAACCAAGTGGAGGCACATTTATTTTGAGCCAATCTAATCAAAGTCGACATCAATATCCGCGGGGACCGCTGGAATTGATGAGAAGGGTGTACAAGTACACCATTCCGGAAACGCGGAAAGAACTGGCTGAGTGGAGAGCTAAGGCTGAGAAAATTCCGAATGAGGAATTGCGCAATCAGGCTCTGGCTAGTCTCAAGGACAAACAGTTTCACTGTGAGGGTGGAACGGTTTATGCTTTGCCCGATATGCCTAAGAGGCACATCTTGATTCCGCTCATCGTTTCTTATCAAACCATAAGTGATTATTTGGACAATCTGTGCGACCGCAGCACATCGATGGACCCGAATGATTTTCGGCTTCTCCATCAATCCATGCTTGATGCGGTAGATCCCGAAGCAACACCGGTCAATTATTATGCGCTCCGTGAGGAGCAGGACGATGGTGGATACTTACGGAATCTGGTGACGACATGTCAGGAGCTCACACGTCAGCTGCCTGGATATGCGTCCGCCAAGCCTCAAATTCAGGATCTGGCAGGCCTATACACGGACCTGCAGGTATATAAGCACATCAAACCGGAACTGAGAGAAACGGCACTGCTCGAGTGGTGGGCAGAGCATCGCCACCGTACACCTCAGTTCCGTTGGAACGAATTTGCCGCCGCTACCGGCTCTACGCTGGGCGTATTCATGCTGTTTCTGGCTGCGAGTGATGATCAGCTGACTGAAGAGCAGGCGGCCTCAATCCATACTGCCTATTTTCCGCATGTATGCGCATTGCACATTATGCTCGATTATTTAATCGATCAGGATGAAGATCGTATCGGTGGAGATCTCAACTTCTGCAATTATTACGAAAATGTGGAGACGATGCTAGACCGCATTGCTTTTATTGTGGAGATGGCCCGCAGTGATGTGCAGAATATTCCGGGAAGTGCTTTTCACCGGATGATTATCGAAGGACTGCTTGCCATTTACCTGTCTGATCCCAAAGTCAGCGAACAGCAGGAAGTTCGCGCCATATCCAAGCGTTTGATGAAGAAGAGTCCAATGACCAGAGTTTTTTTCTTTATCTTCAGTCGCTGGATTCGCAAGCATATGTAAGTCAGGCGCATTGTTGCGGAAGCCTGAAGTGAAACTAGAGGAGGAAGAAACATCATGACAGCAGTAAAAAAAATCGCAGTTTTAACGAGCGGTGGTGACTCACAAGGAATGAACGCGGCTGTTCGTGCGGTCGTTCGCAGCGGACTGTTCCACGGTCTTGAAGTATACGGTGTTCAACGCGGGTACCAAGGTCTGTTGAACAACGATATATTCCCAATGGATCTGCGTAGTGTAGGTGACATCATTCAGCGCGGGGGAACGGTTCTGCAATCCGCCCGTTGCAAAGAGTTCTATACTGCTGAAGGCCAGCAAAAGGGAGCCGATATCCTTCGTGCACGCGGCATCGATGGTCTGGTTGTAATCGGTGGGGACGGCTCCTACAATGGTGCCAACAAACTAAGTAAACTCGGTATCAATACAATGGGGCTTCCGGGAACCATCGACAACGATATCTCGTTTACGGATTACACGATCGGGTTCGATACAGCAGTAAGTGTTGTGGTAGATGCAGTCAACAAACTGCGTGATACCATGTCTTCCCACGAACGTTCTTCCATCGTTGAAGTTATGGGCCGCCACTGTGGTGATATTGCGCTTCATGCCGGACTGGCTTCGGGTGCAGAAACGATTCTGGTGCCTGAAGTTCCATTTGATATGGATGAAGTGGCAGACCGGATGAAAGCCAACTTTGCACATGGCAAACGCCACAGTATCATTATCGTTGCCGAAGGTGTTGGCAAGGGTGAAGATGTGGCCAAAGAACTGATGGAACGCTGTCCGACATATGAGCCGCGTGTAACCGTACTGGGTCACATTCAACGTGGCGGTACGCCGACTCCGTTTGACCGCAACCTTGCCAGCCGTCTGGGAGACTTTGCTGTGCGCAGCCTGATCGCGGGAGAGACCGACAAGGGGTGTGGCATTATCAAAGGTGAGCTTGTTCTGACAGACATCGATAAAGTCGTTAACACCAAAAAGGATTTCGATATGAACACTTACGAGCTTGCACAACGTTTATCTCAATAAACAACAAGCAAAAGAGCACAGCGCCGTCTAAACGGGCTGTGCTCTTTTTTGTATGAATCAGCATTATGATCTGTTTGCGTTATATCGATCGGTTTATCGGGATTGCTCGATCATGCGGATGGCCGCTTTTCGCTGAACCAGGAATAGCCTCCATAGTAGTGCTGTAGCACCGACCGCGAGGCCGGCAATCAAGCCAATCCAGTATCCAAAAGCGCCAAGCGTTGTATACGTAGCTGTAATGTATCCCACTGGAAGGCCAATGATCCAATAAGCCACAAACGTAATGATCAGTGCAGGATTAACGTCTTTGTATCCCCGAAGAGCACCCTGAGTCGGTGTTGCAATGGCATCTGAAATTTGAAAGAAGATGGCGTATATCAGGAAATGCTGAGTCAACGCAATGACTTCTTGCTCGTTTGAATACAGTCCTGCAATTTGTTCCCCGAACACGAGCAATACGACTGCAGTGAGCAGCGAGAGTACAATAGCTCCGCCGATGCCAAGCAGGCTGTACTGTTTGGCATCCTTTAAACGTCCTGCACCCGCCTCATAACCGACCAGAATGGTGAGGGCCATACATATGCTCACTGGCAGCATGTACAGCGTAGAGGCGAAATTAAGAGCGGCCTGATGCGCAGCAATCGTGATGGTATCAAATCGGCTCATCATTAATGTAACGGCTGCAAAGATTGACGTTTCAAAAAAAGTAGCGAATCCGATGGGTACCCCGATTTTGAGCAATTCTTTCCATTTGCCCAGCGATATGCCGGAGAGATGGCGGAACACGCCATACTGGGCGAAGGGTTCAATCCGGTGAACAAAGAAGATGCTGATCAAAAAAATGATCCAGTATGTACACGCGGTAGCGACGCCTGCGCCTACACCTCCCAGCTGGGGGAAACCCCAACGTCCGAAGATGAGCAGATAATTCAGCAAAATATTAACCGGAAGTGACACTAACGTAATTAACATGGTTATTCGTGTCTGTCCAAGTGCATCCATAAAACTGCGCAGCACGGTATATCCGAACAGTGGAATGATGCCAAAAGCCAGTGCGCTTAAGAAATAAAAAGCTACCCGTGCAACCCGTGGCTCCAGAGGCATCCCGTTCAGAATTGGGGTAAGTACCACGGCTCCGATGGCCAGAACGGCTAGGCTCACCGCGATGCCCAGATATAGTGCCTGGATCACGCTGTGGCCGATCTGATCATTGCGCTTGGAACCCAGCAGATGGGATACCACGGGGGTGATTCCGATAAGAATACCGCTAAGCCCGGTTTGTACCGGCATCCACAGACTCGTGCCAATAGCTACACCAGCGAGATCCGCAGGGGAAAACTTGCCTGACATATTGGTGTCGAAGAAAGACATGGCAGACAGGGCAATTTGTGTTGTGAATATCGGTAGAAATATGATCAGGAATTGCTTTACTTTTTGCGAAAAACGGGTGGTTGTCATGTTCACTTGAAAGTGCCTCGCTATTCATAATAATGATCATCAAACTATCATACGACAGCTATTCATTGTAGTGGATTTTGCTGAATTTGAACAGGGAAAGGCCGGAATTACGTGGCGAAAATAATAAAAATCCCGCTCCGCGTGAGCGGAACGGGAAGATGATAATTAAGGGAAGAGTGCTTTACTTATAGTTCACACCTGAGGTATAACGATTGGACGCATTCCAGAGCAGATACTCATCCACATCCATGTCTTTCATTGCACGAATCTGGTCTTCGACTTGCTTTTTGCCGTATTTGATGTAGTGTCCACTGCCGAGCCAGCTGGCCGTAAAGTCCTGAATCCAAGGCCGAATTACCGGTTTAAGATCCTTGGTTGGGTCGAGTTTCTTATGTGTATCCTCCATGGAGCCTTTGATCGTTGTGTAAGGGTCCTTGTCAGGATCCTTTACGCCATACCATCCGGTAGAGTAGTGACTTGGATAGACCATTGGTGAGATCACGTCCACATTTTCGGAGATTTTAACAAAGTCCTGACCGATTCCTTCTGCTGCGGGTACAGAGGCCGCATAGCCGAAAATATCAACCGAAACCCGGACACCCAGAGGCGCAAGCTCCTTGCGGGCGTATTGAACAAATTCCGCAACAACATCGACCCGCGATTTGTCGGTTTTGGTGTATTTTAATATATCGGCACGGTTCTCGAAGCCTTCTGGGAAACGCACATAGTCAAATTGAATTTCCTTGAATCCTAGCTTGGCGGCTTCCTTGGCGATTTCAATATTATAGTCCCAAACTTCCTTGCTGTACGGATTAACGAAACTGTCGCCTTTGCCATTGGCCCATACCGATCCGTCCTTGTTTCGGAAGGAAAGCTCCGGATTTTTCTTGGCAAGGATCGTATCTTTGAATACAACGACCCGTGCAATTGGGTAGACCTCGTGTTTTTGCAGTCGTTTCATCAAGGCGTCAATATCCCGGATAAACGGTTGGGATTTGCCCATTTTCTGTAACGATTGGTTCTCTGTAGGGTAGGTTATGTATCCGAGGTCGTCCTTGATATCAATGACCATGGAGTTAAGCTCTGTATTATCAATCAGATCGAGCAGCTCCTTCATCCGGGCTCCGCCGGCACTGTAAGCCGTAACATAAATTCCTTTGACAACTGGAGCATCCGGCTGAGGGTCAATTTTGGCAGGCGGATTATCCGCATCAATGACGACTTGATCCTTTTGGGATTGAATAATGGCGGTGTTAAAACTATTTGTTAACGATTGAAGCTGCTGGTCACCCTGATCTGCTGTTGCCGATACTCCACTGAAGCTTCCCAAGGCCATGGCCAGTAAAGCCCAAAACGTATTCATTTTATTCCCACTCCCTTTATGTACATTCCATGATTGAATTATATAACAAAGCCTCTGGGCTTTTAACCATATTAATCAAGTGATGAAACATTCCGGAAAAAATGAAAACCGCTTCCTGCGAGGAGAACCTCCCAAGAAGCGGCGTGATTAATCAAAAAAATATTATTGAATGTAGATGTCGTTCTGATGCTCACAAATACTGTACTGAATGATTTCCATTGCGTCTCCCTGCTCCAGAATGCCCAGCCCATCCCGGAGAACAATAAGTGAATCGAGCTCATTCGGTTTCAAGAAAGGGAGCATTTCCGGGCACCATCTGTTGACGATTTCAAACAGTTTTACCGTTTCCATATCCACAATAATCACCCTTTCCTACTCGAATTCCAAAATGGTAAGTCATTCGGGGCGAATCGGAAAAGCATATGGCCTGTGAAAGTGAAGGGCAGATCCTGCTATACATCATATTTAGGAGCCGTGCACAATTATTATACCACAATTATATAAATTGTTAACCGTACATGTGTCTCAACTTCGGCGGAAAGAACCCATGACACCGACTGTCTCAACGATATTGACGAACGCATTTGGATCGGTTTCCTTGATGATGCGTTTAATCTCAACCAGCTCATAACGAGTAGTCACTGTCATTAACATGTCCTTTTCAATGTCGGTGTATGCTCCCTGAGTTTTGATCTTAGTGACACCACGGGGACGAACCAGCAATTTCTTCAACATGGCTTCCGTCTCGTTCGTGATAATGTACAATGTCACCTTGACATGGCTGATATGGATCAGATCAAGCACCTTACCTGTAATGTAGATCGAAACCATGGAGGCGAGAGCAATATTCCAGTCATTGTTCAGATAACCAGCGAGCATAATAATAGCTCCATTCATACCCGCCATAACGGTACCAATGGGGAAATCCCGGTAACGCGTGAAGATGGAACCCACAATGTCGAGTCCTCCTGTAGAACCGCCTACACGGAAGGAGATGCCTGTACCAAGACCTACGAGCACGCCGCCAAACACACAGCTGAGCAGAGGGTCTGTTGCCACGACAAAAACAGGCAGCAATCCAATAAACCAGGATGTGGCAGCTACCGACACGATGCTTAATATAATAAATCGTCGTCCAAGAATAAACCAACCTGCGACCAGCAGAGGAATGTTGAGAACAAAGTACATTATACTAAGATTCAAACTTGTAAAATAACCAAGAAGCATGGAAATACCGGATACCCCGCCGCTTAGCAGCTGATGGGGAACCAAAAACCAGTTGAAGCCACAGGCAATAGCTGCAGCACCCAATATGATCACTAAAGAGTGCCATATTATTTTGGGCAATTTAATCACCTCATTTATATTTAAAACCAGATTGCTGGTAATCTTGAATTGTTTTGTGATATAATGATTTGTGGATATTCTTGAGTAGGGAACTTTTTCCAAATGGAACGATAAAATTTGAAATGTTTCAAACACATGTATGTAGTTTTAGTCTTATGTTGGGGACCCATTCACGAATTATGTTGATAATGAAAATAATTTGCCCATATGGGATACCCTATAAATATTAACGCTACTTAAGAATACAGACAACAAAGTGGATTGTCCACCATGTCCACCCTATAGAAGGAGTATGAATAATTTTGACAAATTTAAATTTCGTAGATTTCAATCTTGAACCACTGGTGCTGCAAGCCATCACCGAACTCGGGTTTGAAGAGGCGACGCCGATTCAATCCAAATCGATCCCTATTGCGCTAGAAGGCAGAGATTTGATCGGCCAAGCTCAAACAGGTACCGGTAAAACAGCTGCATTCGGTATTCCGCTGATCAGCAAAATCTCCAAAAGTGACGAAAAAATCCGCGCCCTCATTATGGCACCTACACGTGAACTTGCGATCCAAGTTGCCGAAGAGATCGAAAAACTTACCCGCTTCAAAGGTTTGCGCTCCCTGCCAATTTACGGAGGACAAGATATCGTTCGTCAAATCCGTGCACTGAAAAGAAAACCACAGATTATCATCGGTACACCTGGACGTCTCCTGGATCACATCAACCGCAAAACGATTAAACTTGAAGATGTACAAACTGTTGTATTGGATGAAGCAGATGAAATGCTCGACATGGGCTTCATGGAGGATATCCAATCCATCCTGAAACAAGTCCCTGCGGATCGTCAAACGATGCTCTTCTCAGCAACAATGCCTCCTAACATTCAAAAATTGGCTCAGCAATTCCTGACCAATCCTGAGCACGTGTCTGTTATCCCGAAACAAGTTAGCGCACCTTTGATTGACCAAGCGTACATTGAAGTGCCAGAGCGTCAAAAATTCGAAGCGCTTAGCCGTTTGCTTGATATGGAATCTCCAGAACTCGCAATCGTATTCGGTCGTACAAAACGTCGTGTTGACGAATTGGCTGAAGCATTGCAAAAACGTGGATATTCAGCTGACGGTCTCCATGGTGACCTGTCCCAGAACCAACGTGATACGGTAATGCGTAAATTCCGTGATGGAAGCATTGATGTACTCGTAGCAACAGACGTGGCTGCACGTGGTCTCGACGTATCTGGCGTAACACACGTTGTGAACTTTGACCTTCCGCAAGATCCGGAAAGCTACGTTCACCGTATCGGTCGTACTGGACGTGCTGGTAAAGAGGGTGCTGCCTGGTCCTTTGTTACACCGCGTGAGATTGATCACCTGCACTTTATTGAACGTGTAACTCGTCACCGTATCCCTCGTAAGCCTCTGCCAACATTGGCTGAAGCAGTAGAAGGAAAACAACGTTTGACAGCTGAACGTTTGCTCGAAATCGTACAAAATGGTGAACTGAACGAATACAAAGGTATCGCTATCCAATTGCTTGAGCAATACGATTCTGTTCAACTGTTGTCAGCTTCCCTGAAGCTCCTTACAGGCGACAAAAAAGATGCTCAAGTTGATCTGACTCCTGAAGATCCGATCCGTGCGAAACGTCGTAAACCAGATGTTCGCTCTGGCGGACGTAAGCCATCAGGTTACAGCGGCAACCGCAGCGGTGGCGGCGGTGGCTACAACCGTGACCGCAACAGCAGTGGTGGCGGACGTGGAGGATACAATCGCGATCGCAACAGTAGTGGCGGTGGAAGCAGAGAAGGTGGTTACAACCGTGACCGCAAACCACGTCCAAGCAACAACGAAGGACGTCGTCCTGCGAAAGATTCCTCTTTTGAATAATATGCAAGATTGATTTAAGAAATGGGGCAGGCAGCTGCTCCATTTTTTTTTATGTCTCAAATTGCCTGAATCCGTTACGCTGTAGAACCCATAACAAGCAGGGTTGCTGATCTGTTTTCGGGAAGTACTGGCTTTTCCTATCAATAATAAGGTATATTAATATTAGACTTCAGGTTATACGCAAGGCTGCGGAGGAGGAGAAATGTTTGGAATTTAAAGGAGCTATGGGTGGGATCTATCGGCTTACAGAGTGGATTACGAGACTGGCCGCAACCAATCTGTTGTGGGCTATTTGTTCGTCTCCGTTCTTGTTTTTCTTGATTATGAAACTGCTCGTTATGCAGCAGAACCTCGCAAATGAATCATTGCAAATGAACTGGGCTATAGCTATTGTGGCACCGCTTACACTGTTTCCGGCAACATCGGCCCTTTTTACGGTCGTTCGTAAATGGAATATGGGTGACACGGATGTACCGATCTTCCGTACATTCTTTGTAGGTTACAAAGAGAACTACAAACAAAGCTTAATCGGGGGCATATTTTACACTTTGCTTTTTGCCATCATGTATCTGGATTACACAGTATACATGACACAGTTCCGTAATATGCAGCTTGTGGGAATTATCATGCTTGTGCTGCTGTTGCTTTTGTTTGTTTCCTTGTTTAACTTTTTTTCGATGGTTGTACACTATCATATGTCAATCGGACTCATTATTAAAAATGCAGTACTCTTGACTCTGATCAGACCGTTTCGTGTGTTCTCTACATTGCTCGGAAGCGGACTATTGTTTTACATTGGATTCCGGTATCCGGTATTGTTTGTCTTCTTTATTATCAGTATCATTGCCTGGTTTGCATTCTTTAACTTCTACGCAACCTTCATGAAAATGCAGGAGCAGATGGAGAAAATGCAGCAGAAGAAGGAAGAGGAAGAAGCGGCGCAAAATGATGATGGAGTAGATAAAATCGGTGATCTTGAAGCTTCAGACGTGAAAAACGAAAATCTGCAAAAATAAAACATGGAGCGTCACCATTTACTTTTTACGCGGTTAGGGATATAATAACTGTACATCCTGCGATGTACGTTTCGGTTATTCGTTGTTTTGAACCAATGATGATGTCTTCGGGAGATCTACACAGAATGTTGCTGAAACGCCCTGTCTATACGACATGGGGACTTCAAATAATACATTATTGCGGTCACCCACCTGCTAAGCAGGTTCATAAGACAATGTAGCCGGACGGCATGGCGGGTTCCTATTTTACAAGTACAGCACCCTGACTCTTTCCTCTAATCCAGGAAGCTCAGGGTGCTTTTTATTTGAAATTTTATGTTTTGACCAGTGTATTTGCGTTAAAAGCGCGCTACGCCCTTTTGTTACTACCTGAACAATGTTACACTAGAATACATAAATGGAACGGTTACATTCAAAGGAGGAAGGGTCTTGACCTTAAAGAGAACGCTCGTCGGTATCATCCGCAGTATGGAGGGAACCAGCGATCGAGCCAAGGATCCCAAATTAAAAACACGGTATTATAATTTATCCAAAGACAGAGCCTGGGAAGAAGTTTCTTCAACATTGAAAAAGATTCCGGGTTATAAGGTGCTTCATGAGGTTCCTTCGGTCGGAGAGATTATTCTGGAAAAACGCACGACGTTTGGGCGGACCATGGATATTACAGTTTCTGTTATTTCGGTAAGTCCGGTTCGAAGTGCTGTAGACATGTATTCAGCTTCACGTGGTTCGCTTGGAGATCTGGGTTCCAATTATCGAACGATCATGAATCTGTTTTCTGTACTCGATAAGAAGCTCGCCAAATATAAGGCAAACGATTGAAATAGATGGGTGGTAAAACAAAAAGCGAGAGAAGGTGAACCTTCCTCGCTTTTGTTCTGAACGTGGATTCCTTTTACAGCAAAGCTTTTACTGCAGCAATGGCTTGCTCGAAGTTAGGGGATTCTGTCATCTCAGGCAGATATTCCACATATGTAATCCGGTCTTCCGTATCCACTACGAAGATAGAACGCATGTCCAATTGGAATTCCTTGATCAGAACACCGTAGTTTTCACCGAAAGAGCGTGTTTTGTAATCGGACAATGTTACAACGCGGTCTACACCGGCAGCTCCGCACCAGCGTTCCTGTGCGAATGGAAGGTCCACGCTTACCGTCAAAACGACAACATTGTCGCCAAGTTCTCCGGCTTCAACATTGAAGCGGCGAGTTTGGGCATCGCATACTCCAGTATCCAGTGAAGGAACAACGCTGATTAGTTTGATTTTGCCTGCGAAGTCTTTCAGGGATGCATCTTCAAGCAGATTTTTGCTCAATGTAAAATCGGGAGCTTGATCGCCCACTTTCAATTCGGGTCCGATCAATGTAATAGGGTTGCCTTTGAATGTGGCTGCGCCTGTACGTTCTTGTGCCATAATAATGTTCCTCCTTAAATTGGTGATCCGTGCCAAAATCCATTATAATCTTTTATGAAAGGCATTGTCCAATTCGGGCATGCAATTATGATAATGAAACCAAGTGAAGGAAGATCTGAACAGGGTGGAGTGAAAGGGAAAACGTATGATATTTATTCGGTATGAAAATTGGAGAAGTTATTTGAAGTTTTTCCCGCTGACGTCAATTTTGTTGGTTGCCAATGTCGTGATGTTTATATTACTTGCTGCCAATGGTGGATCGACGAATACGATGACATTGCTGAAATTTGGTGCTTTGACTAACCATGAGTTTTTCTCGGGAGAATGGTGGAGATATTTTTCGTCCATTTTTCTTCATGCAGGTTTCAGTCATCTGCTGTTTAACAGCTTTGCGTTGGTTGTATTTGCGCCTCCGATGGAGCGCTTGCTCGGATCGGTAAGATATGGCTTATTGTATCTAGGCAGCGGGGTTCTGGGTAATGTTTTGGCGCTTGCCTGGTATAACTCTGCAGGAGAAACAACAATCTCTGTAGGTGCATCAGGAGCCATTTACGGGATTTATGGTGCGTTTCTGTATGTTGCTCTGTTCCAGCGGACGATGATGGATGAAGGATCACGCAAAACGTTGTATACACTGCTTGCATTCGGTATTATTTTCTCATTTGCCATGTCGGGCATCAACTGGATGGCTCATTTGGGTGGATTGTTGGGTGGATTCTTTATTTACGGACTTCTTATCCGTTTGTGGAGGCCGAGGAAATTCAGAAAGCAATAAACACGTATGGGTGTAATGATCTGAAGACGGAATGCAGGCAGGTCTAAGAAGGGTATAGCAGATTGGAGAGATCAGGCGAGTGGAATTAAGACAGTTGCATTACTTTTTGAAAGTGGCACAAAAGGAGCATGTGACCCAGGCAGCTGAAGAGCTGCATGTCGCACAGTCAGCAGTGAGTCGCCAGATTCATCAGCTGGAGGAAGAGCTGGGTGTTGACCTCTTTATGCAAAAGGGGCGGAATCTGCAATTGACCGCAGTAGGTCAGCTCTTCTGCAAACGTGTTGAAGGGATTTTAAAGGATCTGGACAAAGCAGTCGGGGAAGTTCATGAGTTTTTGGATCCGGAACATGGTGAAATTCGTATTGGTTTTCCTCATAGTCTGGGTATCCATCTGATTCCTTCGGTCGTGGCCGCATTTCGTCAGCGTTATCCCAATGTCAAATTCAGATTTAAACAGGGTATGTATCCGACGCTTATTCGTGACGTGCTGTCTGCTGAGGTGGATCTGGCTTTCATATCACCTTTCCCGGAAAAGCATGATCAGGTCGCAGGTGATATCGTGCTAACCGAAGAATTACATGCCATTCTTCCTCCGAATCACCCGCTTGCAGGAGAAGAGGAAATCGCACTTGAACAGCTCAAGGATGATAAATTTGTACTGTTCAGCAAAGGGTACTCATTGCGTCCGATCGTCTGGCATGCCTGCCTGGAAGCAGGGTTTACACCGAAAATTGCTTTTGAAGGTGAAGAGACGGATACCATTCGCGGGTTGGTTGCAGCGGGCATGGGAGTGAGTCTGCTGCCAGAAATGGCGCTTTTCCAGACCAATCCACTACAACCGGCACATGTGGCCATTTCTCATCCCAAAGTAACGCGGACCATTGGTTTGATCCATCGTGCGGATGACAAATTGCCGCTTGTAGCACAATCATTTCGTTCGTTTTTACTTAACTACTTCGGTTTGCAGCAAAACAATACCCCATCCGAGTAAACGGTGGGGTATTGTTTTTTTTTGTTTCTATTTGTTCAATTAGTCGCGACTGTTGAAAATCCCGATGTAACGGATTAACTCAAGCAGGGAGATCAGTGCAGCGGCCACATACGTCAAAGCTGCAGCGTTCAGTACCTTGGCTACGCCTTTTTCTTCTTCATTGCGAATGTAACCTTCAGAAACCATGATTTCACGAGCACGATTGCTGGCATTGAACTCTACTGGCAATGTAATGAGCTGGAACGCAACGGTAACGGAGAAGAAGATAATACCGAGACCAACAAGGTTCATGGCATTGAAGATAAAACCGGCAATCAACAGAAAAGGTGCAAGTCCGGATGCGAAGTTCACAATCGGGAAGATCCGGTGGCGAAGTGCCAGCATCGGATAGCTTTCCTTGTGCTGTATCGCATGGCCGACCTCGTGACAGGCTACGGAAACAGCTGATATCGAATTTTCATAATATACAGGTTCAGACAATCGTACAACCCGGTTAATTGGATCGTAGTGGTCTGAGAGGGCGCCGCGAACGGGTTCAATTGGAACATCGTGCAGACCGTTGGCATCAAGCATGTGACGTGCTGCATCATATCCGGTCATGCCATTCAGGTTTTGCACGCCAGCCCAACGGTTGAATGTACTTTTAACGCGAAATTGCGCCCATAAGGAGAGCAAAAAGGCGATAATGATCAAAACGAACATACCGTTATTAAAACTCATATTCATTCCTCCGCTTTCTAATATTAAGCTACATCATGGTGTTCTCAAGCAAGATCTTCAATGCTTCCATCGTACCGGCGCTTTTCGTAAGTAGGCCTGCCATCATTTTGCGTGCTTGTACAGGTTTCATCTCGCCAAGCAGCGGTTTGAGCTCGTTGACCTCTCGCTCGAGTTGTTGTACGTGGAGCTCAAGTGTTGTCAGTTTACTGGCAACCTGCTCTTCAGTGCTAACGAGGCTCCACTTCTCAAGAGATTGTTTAATCTCGTCGAGACTATACTTCTCTTGTTTCATCTGTACAATACGTTCTAGTCTGGTTAAAGTTTCATCACTATATAGACGATAGTTTTTTTCAGTGCGCTCTTCAGGAGCGATCAAACCAAGCTTCGTGTAGTAATCAATCGTCCGTTCACTCACACCAGCGGTCTTGGCTAGTTCGCCAATCCGAAAAAGTTTCATATCCCCAATGGTATTCACCTCGCTTGCAAGTTCTAATGTAGGGAACTATTCGATTCCACGTGCGGCTTTACAGACTCCGCCCAATTTTTTTCTTACTAATAGTTATGATACATGATCTTTAACCGTACAGTCAAACGTTATGCTTTGATCCGTTGTAAATCGTGTTTCTATATCTATGTGCTCATAGGACATGAATATGTACTTAAGTGCAAGAAAAAGACGCATGACTTTATTCCCAGAAATAATTTCTGGATTTGTTTAAAATACTCTTGTCAACTTTCCTGTCTTCTGCTTATAATGACATTAAGAGTTTCACGTTATGTGAAGAAACTTAACATAAGAGGGAGTGGGGTACATGAGAAAGAAATGGTTGGTTTCGGTGTTATTAATGCTTACTTTACTGGCTTTCCCAGTCAGCGCGTTTGCTGCAGCTGAGGGGCCGACTAACATCGAACTTCAAAGCGGTCTAAACTCAGCCTTTACGTTTCTGGCTGTTGTGCTGGTTTTCTTGATGCAAGGGGGATTTGCATTATTGGAAGCAGGTTCAACGAGAATGAAAAATGCAGGACATATTGCGGGTAAGACAATCCTGACGTTGGGTATTTCGGTTATTGCCTTCTGGGCTCTCGGCTTCGGTCTTGGCTTCGGTAACGGAAACAGCTTTTTTGGAACAACAGGATTTTTCCTGAGTGGTGACCAAATGGCTGCATCCTTCGAATCACTGGCCTTCTCCGATGTCCCACTTACCATTAAATTTGTATTCCACCTCGCTTTTGCGGCGGTATCGCTGGCCATTGCCTGCGGTGGTATGGCTGAACGTGCAAAAATGAGCGTATATATTGTTTTCGGAACACTTTATACCATTATCATGTATCCGGTTGTTGCTCACTGGGTATGGGGCGGCGGCTGGCTTGCAGAGCTGGGTATGCAAGACTTCGCAGGCTCAACTGTAGTTCACTTGACGGGTGCAACAGCTGCATTGGTAGCTACGATCCTCTTGAAACCGCGTATTGGTAAATATAACAAAGATGGCAAACCTAACATCATTCCAGGTCACAACCAAGTATATTCCGTGCTCGGCGTAATCATCCTCTGGATTGGTTGGTTCGGCTTTAACCCAGGTAGCACATTATCTGCTATGGGCGATGGATTCTTCGGTTATGTTGCATTGACTACAAACGTTGCCGCAGCTGCTGGTGGTGTTGCTGCACTGCTGATCTCGTGGGCAGTTCTTGGTAAATCCGATATTCCAAGCATGTTGAACGGTGTTCTTGCGGCACTCGTTGCGATTACAGGTGCTTGTGCCTTTGTAGAACCTTGGGCAGCTCTGGTTATCGGTGCTTTGGCAGGTATTATTACATTCTTCACGGCTCAATACTTCGATCGCAAAGGAATTGACGATCCAATCTACGCTTTCTCCGTTCACGGTATCGCTGGTATGTGGGGAGCGATTTCCACAGGATTGTTCGCAACTCCGGAGCTTGCTGAAAATGCAGGTGTAGGTCAAGCGGGTTTGTTCTACGGCGGTGGATTCCACCAGCTGGGAGTTCAGCTCTTGGGTCTGGCTGGCGCATTCGCCTTCGTACTGGTTGTTTCCTTCATTATCCTTGGCGGAATGAAAGCCATCATGGGTATCCGTGTAACTGAAGAAGAGGAAACCATGGGTCTGGATCTTAGTGAGCACGGTACTTACGGGTACCCTGAGCAAATGAAAAGTATTGAAGGTAAAACGAGCGGTGGCGGTACGTTCAGCTCCTAGGGTGAATGATGACTGAATCACGCTTCAAGGAGGCAGGACATGATGGAACCTATCCCGTTTATAAACCATTCTTGGTCCTATCAAGGGATCGATGGTGCCGCTTCTTCCGAGGAGCTGCGTCAGGCACGTGTAGTTTTGCAGAATGAACTCCAGGAATTGTTGTCCGCTTCCTTGTCGCCGATCGAGTGGTACCAAACGGTAAATGAACTGCATGACCGGATATACCGGAAAGCAGTAGAGTTATGCATCCAGGGGATGGTAGAGGAAGGCTTCGGCCAGCCTCCCGTCCCCTATGCCTTTATCGTTTTTGGCAGTTCAGGCAGGGAAGAAGCTACATTATGGAGTGATCAGGACAACGGCATGATCATCAGCGATAACCCGCATGAGGGAAAAGAGGAGTATTTTGCCCAACTCGGGGGACGAATGGCTGATATGCTTGAAGAGCTAGGCTATGCCAAATGTGAAGGGAAAGTGATGTGTTCGGAGCCGTTATGGCGCAAAACACTGGAATCCTGGAAGGAACAGCTTCGGTCGTGGAGGTCGGATCTGGCGTGGGAACCTGTACGCAATTTGATCATCGCTTCGGATATGCGTTTTGTGGCAGGGGAGAAAGGTCTGGCGGATGAATGGATTGCTGCCTTCTATGATGGGTTCAGAGCCGTTCCCGAGCTATCTGATGCTGTGCTGCGCAATACTGTTAAACACAAGGCAACCCTGAATATTCTCGGTCAGGTGGTCACAGAAAGGTTTGGAGAGCATGCTGGCGGTTTCGACGTCAAGTATGGACTATACATTCCGCTGGTAAACAGTGCACGTTTCCTGGCACTCCAGCATGGAATCAAGGAAACATCTACGCTTAAGCGAATACAGAGATTGGTGTCCCTTGAAGCGGTTCCCCTCACGTTGCTTGATGCGGCAGGGCGTGCTTTTATGATTGCACTGAAGTTTCGACGCAGTACACCGGTAGTCATTAGAGGTGGGCTGCAGCAGAGCAGTGGTTTTCTGGATGAGAAACAAATGAAGCAAAAACAGATGCATTATGAACTGCGGGATACATTAGGACAGGTGCGACGTGTGCATCGTGCACTGCAAAGACAACTTCGTTTTGCAGAAAGGAGACGTCCATGAGAGAGCCGGCAAGGGGCAATACTGGATTTTGGAATTCGCTGCGTCAGGGAGGGGTTCCTTCTGCCATCGCTTCCATAATGGGGGCCCCAACGGCGCAACACATGGCGTTCATTCGCTCAATGATGAGGGAGCAGCGCAGACCGGAAGTTCTGCATACGCCGCTGAATGAATTGGATGCTGTTGTGTTCGATTTGGAGACGACAGGTTTTTCTCCGCAGCATGGAGATGAGATTCTATCATTTGGCGCCGTGCGCATCAGTGGTGGTGTAGTGCTGGAGGGAGAACAGTTTTATACACTCGTTCAATCCAAAGCTGCAGTACCAGAACACATTACCGAACTTACAGGTATCACACAGCAGATGTGCGTTGATGCACCTACACTGCTGGAGGGGCTGCATGATTTTATGTCTTTTGTTGGAGGCAGTGTACTGGTTGCACATGCAAGTGCGCATGATCGGGCATTTCTGAATGCTGCTCTGTGGCGCACCTCCAAGGTCAGACTGACTCATCGGCTGATCGATACCATGATGCTGGCTCGATGGCTGGAGCCGGACAGACCGGGATATGGTCTCGATGAACTGCTGGAATCAAGGGGGATCCCGATATACGGACGCCATCATGCATTGGAAGACGCCAAGATGACTGCGCAGCTATGGTCCTGTTATTTGGAGGATATGACTCGTAAAAATATAGAAACACTGGGTGACTTGTACACCCATTTAAGTCATGCGTAGTTGTGCTGGCTGGACATCATAGCACTTTTGCTGATGTGACTTACTTGGGTCTTCCACTTTGTACAGGATCTCATAACCGTTCAAATGCATACTAGGTTCAGACTTGCTTGTCAGAGCAGGCGTGCCAATCAGATACACCTTGATTAACTCGGCGTAAGCTGGAAGGGCCATAAGGTCCTGATGGGACGGTACGGGACTGGTTCGCGGATGTGAGTGGAAGATACCAATGAGCTGTGGCTCGTTATATATGCAACGAATCCATTCCTCCTCATCCAGGCTGAAGTGATGCAGCGGGTTAGGCGCAACGTTGCGAATTGGCTGAAACCGACTGATTCGTATGCCGCCCGCTGCAGCTTCACCCAGCACAACCCCGCAGGCTTCCTGCGGCAGCGAATCGTACATGTGTTTCGACATTTCTTGCTCTACGGAAGAAGAAATGAAGATCGTGTTTTGCTGTCCGTGAAGTGCTGCCATTTTGTATTCACCCCTCTCTCTTTGGCTCCTGCTTAGGCAGGGGTCCTTTTTTTGTTTGAATTTGTATGATCCTTGATTGTAAAATTTTAAAGGAAAAGGGTACAATATTAAAGAGATTATTTTACAACAAGGATTAAGTGACATCACCACGTGCAAGCGTATCAAGTGATTAGGACCACTTGCAATGAGTGACGGTAATAAAGTTATACCCGAGATGCTGATTCTACGAGAAGGTGGCTAGCCATGAAACGAAACATATACATACTGCTTGGTGTTGTATTGCTCATTGGGGTTGCACTGGCTCAAAATGCAGATAACGGAATCGCTGCCGTGTTTAAACAAGAAGAGCCGCTTCCAACCGAAACAGGACCGAGAGCGGGATTGCTGGCCCCGGGGTTCACTCTTAAAGGCATGGATGGAAAAACATATACCGCAGGAGGAGCAAAGGAAAAGGCTGTATTTGTCAGCTTCTGGGCTTCCTGGTGTGAACCCTGCAAGGAGGAAGCGCCAGCGCTTAATACCTTAGCAGCTAAATATAAAGATGAAATGGATATGTATGGAGTCAATGTAACCCCTTACGATAAGCTGAAAGATGCGAAAGCTTTTGTGGAGGAATACAAACTGACGTTCCCTATTTTGCTTGATGAAGATGGGGAAGCCTATGCAAAATATAACGGTGTGGCTTTTCCCACAAATGTGCTGATTGACAAGAATGGAGTTATTCAAGAAGTCATACTCGGCATTTTGCCTGAGAAGGAATTGGAGCGTAAAATCAAGAAAGTCATCAACTAGTGAATCGTATAAAAAGCGCCTGTCCCCAGTGATTTTGGAGGCAGGCGCTTCGTTTATTTTCCGGGAAATAAGCGTTAATGGTTGCTTAATCCATGCATGGCTGTGTGAACAACATTCGGCTCGTCCTGTAACTTTTCCTGAAGCAGGGCATAACGGAAACTGTGAACAAGGGCTTCCCAGCTAGCTTCAATGACGTTTTCGGAAACGCCGACCGTATTCCATGTATTCTCTGTATTTTTCGATTCAATTAATACACGTACTTTGGCTGCCGTGGCATCCTTCTCATCAAGTACACGAACTTTATAGTCAGAGAGATGCATGTTAGCAAGCGAAGGGAAATATTGGACAAGTGCTTTCCGAAGAGCGTTATCGAGAGCATTGACCGGACCATTGCCCTCCGCAGCGGTATAAACGCTTGTTCCAGCGACATTGAGCTTAACGAATGCTTCGGAGACAACGGACTTGTCGGCTGCTTTTTCCACGAGCATTTTGAAGGATTCGAATGTGAACAGTTCCTTCATATCTCCGTTTGCTTCGCGAATGAGCAGCTCAAGGGAAGCGTCTGCACCTTCAAACTGATAACCTTGATGCTCCAAATCTTTGATTTTTTCAATGATCTGGCGTGAATTGGCGCTGCTTGGATCGAACTCCAGTCCAAGTTCCTGTGCCTTGGAGACGATGTTGCTCTGCCCAGCCAACTCGGAAACGAGTACACGCTGTTTGTTCCCGACAAGTTCAGGTACGATATGTTCGTAAGTACGGGAATCACGCAGGATAGCAGAGACGTGAATGCCGCCCTTATGAGCGAAGGCCGCATTACCAACATAAGGCTGGTTGATCGGCATATTCACATTGGCAATCTCGCTAACATAGCGGGCTACGTTTGTGAGCTGTCTCATCGAATCTTCGGACACGCATTCATATCCAAGCTTGAGCTGTAGGTTCGGAATAATGGAAGCCAGATTGGCATTGCCGCAACGTTCTCCATAACCGTTCATCGTGCCTTGAACCTGTCTGGCACCAGCTTGTACAGCACTAAGCGTATTGGCAACAGCCAATTCACAGTCATTATGTGTATGGATTCCGAGATGAGCATGAGGGAGACTTCCAGAGAGTCTGGATACAATCTCGTATACTTCATGCGGCATGGTTCCGCCGTTGGTATCACACATCACGAGCCAGTCTGCACCAGCTTCATGAGCTTTCGTTAACACAGCTTGAGCATACTCCGGGTTATGCTTGAATCCGTCGAAGAAGTGCTCGGCATCGAAAATAACTTCCATTCCATTTTGCTTCAAATAAGCAATGGAATCATAGATCATGGATAGATTCTCTTCTATAGTGGTTTGCAAGGCGGTATGGACGTGGAAATCCCACGATTTACCGACCAATGTTGCTGCTTGTGCACCGGATTCGATCATCCGTTTCAAATTGGCGTCTTCGCTGGCGATGCTTCCTTTGCGACGTGTACTGCCAAAAGCAACGACCTTGGCATTGAGATTTAATTCTTTCACTCTTTTGAAAAACTCAATGTCCTTGGTGTTGCTGCCGGGAATTCCGCCTTCAATATAATGAGCACCTAGGTCGTCGAGTTTCTTGGCAATTTTAAGCTTGTCATCTGCCGATAAACTGACACCCTCCCCTTGTGTGCCGTCACGTAAAGTCGTATCGAAGATGGAAATGGCCTTTGACATGAAGATCCTCCTTTGAGATAAAGCGCTTTTTAAAAAGTTGAATGTTGCGTTGGAAAAGTGTCAAATAAGTTAGCACGTGAATCCTTCGGTTCTGCAACGCTACACTGTGTTAAACTCCATGCGTTGATTTGTCCTAAAGTCGCGAATTTGTATAATTAATTATTATAGCACCATTATGGCCAAATGCTACACAGAAATCGCAGTTTCGTGTAACAAATTTTTGTTTCTCGATGATCGGATAAGTGATTGATATCTAAATGTATGTTATATTGAAGTTTAACTGGTAAATGGGATATATGGAAAAGAGGAGGGACATGAATGCATTTTGTATGGGAGAATACGGTTATTGCCTTGATTTTTTTAATTCTTTTGGTGAGTGTAGGGTGGCTAATTATTCGATCAATCCTCCGGTCTACTCGAAAATAGGAAAATAACAAACGTAACTGATTTTACATAACGAACTTGATATAATAGGGTGAATAGATATTTAAGCTTCATTAACTAGAGTACGAAAGGGCGGAGGTACATGTCTGGGGATGAAACCCGTCACACGAATGTGGATCGATATTATCCTGCCGCCGGAAGGGTCATTTTGCATGTCGACATGAACGCATTTTATTGCTCGGTGCATGAAGCCGAAGAGCCGGAACTATACAGAGGTAAAGCAACAGCTGTAGCTGGCAGCAGTGAAGTAAGAAAAGGCGTTATCGTAACGTGTTCATATACGGCTCGAAGAAAAGGCATCTCGACAGGCATGGTCGTCCATCAGGCGTTGAAAAAATGTCCGGAATTAATCGTAATTCGTCCTGATTTTCATCTATATCGTCAATATTCAAGAGCATTTATGAAAATAGCCTACAGTTATACACCACTGCTGGAGGCAACCTCAATAGATGAATGTTATCTGGATATCACAGGCTCTAAACAGTTCGGTACACCCATGGAAATTGCGGTTAGCATCCAGCAACGAATTCGGGAAGAACTGGGACTTCCATGTTCCATCGGCATTGCACCCAACAAATTGCTGGCAAAGATGGCTTCCGATCTGAAGAAACCTAACGGCATTTCCATCTTGCGAATGAGGGATGTACCTCAGATTCTCTGGCATAGACCCTGCAATGAGTTGTTCGGTATTGGCAAAAAGACGGCTGAAAAACTGAAAAAGCTTGGCATTGAAACCATAGGACAGCTTGCAAAATCGGATGAGCGGATGCTGACGGATGTATTCGGAGTTAACGGTACCTGGCTGAAGAATTCAGCCAATGGCATCAATCATTCTACCGTTCAGGCAGAGCGGGAAGCGAACAAATCCATTGGGCATACCACGACGCTACCAGCGGACATTACCGAGATGGAGGACGTACACCGTGTACTGCTCAACATTAGTGACCAAGTGGCCAGGCGTTTGCGCAAGCACGAGATGCTGAGTCAGGGGATTCAGATTACAATCCGAACACCGGATATGAAAACCATCACCCGTTCACGGATGATGGAAGTTCCTACGGAGGATGCAACGGTAATCTACCGGGAAGCCTGCGCTTTATTTGCCAAGCACTGGAGTAGTGGGAAGCCTGTACGCATGCTGGGAGTTACCCTTCAGAATTTGATTCCACGTGAGGAATCAGCTGTACAGCTGGATCTGTTTGAATACGAACAGAAGCCGAAAAAGGAGAATCTGATTCGCATTATGGACCAGCTGCGTGACAAATTTGGAGAGAATGCTGTTGTAACAGCGGGCATGCTGGGGGATGACCCTTCCGTTTTGCTCCGTAATCACAAGGTGAGGGGCACGTCTTTGCAAAAAGATAACTTGCAAAGTCTTGATTAAATAGGGCATAATATACTCTTGATGTTGTCAAAATAATTTGAAATTACTTCTACTTTGGTTTAATATGTTTTCTAGATAAAAACACTGTACGTTTCGAATTTTAGGAGGAGAGATTGTAATGAGTAAGTACACTTGGGTTGAAAAAGACACATGTATTGCATGTGGTGCTTGCGGAGCAACGGCACCTGACATTTATGACTATGATGATGAGGGCTTGGCAGAAGTGATTTTTGATGGCGATGCTAACCAAGGAATCAAGGCTATCCCGGACGACCTGTTCGACGATATGCAAGATGCCTGTGATGGCTGCCCAACGGATTCCATCAAAGTAGCGGATGAACCTTTCAACAAAGAAGGCTAATCATACACCATATAACCAGGAAGAAGCACATTCCTCTGTCTTAGGGCAGTGGGACGTGCTTTTTTAGTGCGTAGAAATTCATGTTGGTGCGGGTTCTATAGTTGAAGGGTTGTGATATTTTGTCGAATGCTTTGCGTTCCATCCGGGTACTCAAGTCCTATGGATTTCATTCCGTCCTATGCCGATATAAAAGATAGTAACGGAAAAAGCGGAATCAAGCGGAGGATCGGATGCAGAATACTCACCTAAGAACATATGTTAAGAAACATCCTGATAATAAAATGGCCTGGTATTTGCTCGGTAAGGAGTATGTGCGTGAAGGTCAGGAAGGCAAGGCCAACTATTGTTTTCAGCAAGCGGGCGAAGTTTACGAAGCATTTGAACGGAGTAAGGCTCCTGCAGACATATGGGTGGATTATCAAAACAAGCTGGTGGAGATGGGAGAACAGAAGGAGAGGAAACAGCGCATTCGCAAAATGTGGCTGACCCTGCTGATGCTGCTTGTGCTTGCTCTGGTACCGCCTGCAGATGCTCCAGGATTCAATCGTGATGCAGCTGAAGCGTTGGCATCGGCTTTGGAAACCGGGGATGATGATTGGGCGGATGGCCCAATCTCTGATGATCATGAAGCTGCTTCGGCTCCTATCACCAATTCGAATGTTTTTACAGCTGCGAGATTCGGAGGGAACCAGCAGGGAGAAACTGCGCTCGCTGCTGCATGGTCGGGTGCGGGACCTAAGGTGGAGACATCGGCTGTTCTGGGCATGCAGACTTCTGACGAATGGGCGTTATGGAAACGGAATATGCCGGTAAAATATATTGTGCAAACAAATAGCAGCGGCAGATTAACAGCCCAAAGTTACGATGCCGACCAGTGCAACTGCGAACCGCCCGAGGTTTCAAAAGACATCAAGCAGCTTGCACAAGTGTGGACAGCCAAACAAGAATCAGCGGCTTCGTTGTCCAGTGCAATCCATACATACTATAAGCAAAACAAAACCTGGCCCAAAAACGTAAGTCAGCTTGCGCAGCCTTTTCCAAACAACATTTTGGGTGAGACAGCACCGGGCATGAAAGACATGTTTCCTGCAATACTTGCGATGCAGAAGCAAAGAAAGGAAGAGGCAGGTCAACAAGCCGGTCAGGAACAAGCTGGGCAATCACCTGCTCTGCAAGCGGGTGGTCCATTTGCAGATACGCTTGGAGGGGAACTCTTTTTACAAGATCCATTGGAGATCGTAGTCGATAAAAGCAACCACAGACTTGCGTTGATTAGCGGTAATACCATTATTCGCAATTATGAGGTCGGGTTAGGGGGAGGGCGAACACCAGAAGGCAGTTTTGTCATTACGGACAAAGTCGTGAATCCAAATGGTCGCTCTGATGGAGAATTTGGTACAAGAGGCATGCAGCTGTCGGATACAAATTATGCCATCCACGGGACCAACGAGCCTGACAGTATTGGGCTGGATGAGTCCCTTGGATGTGTGAGAATGAGTACTGGGGATGTGGAGGAACTGTTTGCACTCGCACCTCAGGGCACCCCGGTACGCATTGGAACGAATCTTCTGCCAAAGACCATCCTTGTACCGGAATCGAAGGATCGCTATCAGCATACGCTTGTTCCCAAACAGAACAATCCAAACAAGACGTATCATTGGCTGAACTAATCGATTCCTGTAATCTGTTACGATGGCGTGTACTCCAGCTAAAGCATTATGTACTGGACTGGCAGTCGGTTTGACCGTTTACATATTGGCGATAATGATGAGTGCGCCGATAATAATGATCAATCCGATGACGCTGGCCGCTGTCCAAGCAATGGCTTTCCGATTGACTTCTTCTTTCTTTTGCTGCAAAGCAGGCGGTTTACGTTTGGGAGCCATGGGCTGTCCCTCCTTCGTTCATTGGTACTGGTGTATCGTTGCCATGCTCCCATTGTAAAGAATTCACCTCGTCATTTCCAGTATGCGGGATTATTTCTTCCATAAGGTTTAAAGTGGTTTGCAGACTTGGCTAAAATGAGGATGTCTATGCGCAAACTACTTTCCTTTTGATGAAGAAACGGATAGACTTGTGTGTAGAGTGTTTTTTTACATATGAAAAAGACGGGAAAGCATATTTACGGCGTACCGGACGAGAACGGAGTGAGTGATTTGTTATATAGAAGTCTTGCTAAACCCTTGTTGTTCAAAATGGACCCTGAACAGGCCCATCATCTAATTATTGGCGGCCTTAGCGGCATGGGCAGTATTCGCCCGGTGCCTTCCGGCTTGCGGGTGATGTATGGCGTGCGTGAAACGGAAGATCTGGCTGTCGACATGTTCGGCTGTCATTTTCCCACCCCAGTGGGCCTTGCAGCAGGTCTGGACAAAAATGGACAGGCCGTAACGGGTTTCTCATCCATTGGATTCGGGTTCATGGAAGTCGGCACCGTAACACCGCTCGCGCAGCCTGGCAATGATCAGCCACGTCTGTTCCGTCTGCCTCCAGATGAAGCTTTGGTGAACCGGATGGGGTTCAACAACCTTGGGGCGGAAGCAATGGCAGGTGAATTGGCACGTCTGAAGGAGCGTCGTATTCCCGTTGCAGTCAACATCGGCAAAAACAAAGCTACACCTAATGAAGAAGCACACCTGGATTATGAAAAATGTATTCGGGCGCTGTATGCTTATGCGGATTTGTTCGTCGTGAATATCAGTTCACCAAATACACCGGATCTGCGTAACCTGCAACATGGGAATGAATTGAAGGAACTGCTTGCAGCCGTGATGAGTGAAATGGAAGCACAACGCACAAAAGCAGGCGGGTCGGTCAAATCGGTTCTGGTCAAAATCGCACCGGATGTCAACGACCAGGAGCTTGAATATATGGTCAGCACGATCGCGGATAGCGGTGTTGCCGGCATCATTGCCACTAACACGACGGTTAACCGGGAGGGTCTATCCCATCAGCATGCCAAGGAAACCGGTGGACTCAGCGGTAAACCGCTGCGGGATCGTTCCACGGAGGTAATTCGGCGCATCTATCGTCAAACCGAAGGGAAACTTCCGATTATCGGTTCCGGAGGTATTTTTACAAGCGAAGACGCATACGAAAAAATTAAAGCCGGTGCAAGTCTGGTGGAAATATACACAGCTCTGATCTATGAAGGACCTGAGGTGAATCGGCGTATCCATGCCGGATTGCGTGAGCTATTGCGCAAAGACGGTTATCGTCATATCTCCGAAGCTGTTGGTGCAGAGCACAGATAAGAACATAAAGGATAAGAAGTTCCCCGGAGCGAAAATATAGAAGCTTGGAAGAGGATTGCGTACGGGACTCTTCCCCCCGCTGAACATCATGTATAATAGACTAGAACAGGGGACGCTATAGAGACAGGAGGCATAAGCATGGACGGTAGAGACTGGGGTACATTTTTACTTCCTTATGAACAAGCGGTAGAGGAATTGAAAGTCAAATTCAAGACAATGCGAGCGGAACTGAAGAAACGGGAAGAATACGCCCCGATTGAATTCGTTACCGGTCGTGTCAAAAAAATATCCAGCATTTTGGAGAAATCCAGACGTCTGAATGTGCCACTAGATCAGGTAGAGACGGGAATTGAGGATATTGCAGGAATTCGTATTATGTGTCAATTTGTGGATGATATTCGAAGAGTGGCGGAGTACATCCGCGCACGCAAGGATTTAACGGTATTGATTGAGAAAGATTATATTACGAACTTCAAAGAGAGCGGTTATCGCAGTTTCCATATGATTATTGAATATCCTGTTCAGACGGCTCTGGGACAGAAGAAAGTGCTGGCCGAGATCCAAATCCGGACGCTGGCCATGAACTTCTGGGCTACGATTGAGCACTCGCTGAGCTATAAATATCGGGAAAGTCTGCCGGATGATATGCGGGCAAGGCTGAAGAAAACGGCAGAAGCCGCTTTTGTATTGGATAATGAGATGTCAGCCATTCGGCTGCAGATCCTCGAAGCGCAGAAGGAGTTTGAAGATGATTCAAACATCGTCTCCAAGACACTGTCCATCATACATCAGTTGTATTTCTACCATCTCGTCAATGAGGCCATTGAGGCTCAGAAGCGCTTTAACGACTGCTGGGAGCGTCATGACATGGAAGCACTTAAAGATTTATTGGATGATGTGAAGGCTCTTCTGAATTCGGCTAGGAAGGGCGAAAATCCCGATGAGCAGCTATGAGCCGCTGTATATTGATTATTTGATCTATTTTAACCGTGATCAGGACTACTTCGAATGCCATGAGGTTTTGGAAGAGTTGTGGCTGGAACTAGATCGGGATCCTTTTTATAAAGGCTTGCTGCAGATTGCAGTTGGCTTATATCATTTCAGAAACAGCAATCTTCGTGGAGGGCGGATGATGTTACAGAGTTCGGTTGATCTGCTGGAGCATTATCCTGAACGTACAAAAGGGATTGAGCTTGGAGAATTGGTCGAGGAAGTGAAGGGACTGGTCAGCGGACTAGCGGGTCCTGAATCGCAGCATTTTCCATATAAGGATCTGACCATACGGATCTGGGATGAGACACTGACTAATGCATTTCAAGAACGATCTAAGGAACTGAAACCCAACATTCCGCAGCGTCGCAGCCCGACGCGGGGACGCATCTATGAAGAGAAAATGAAAGCAATGCAGCAGGCGAACAATTTTGGTGAAAATCAGAATTAGTATAGATGGCATGATGCATATCGGATATAACATAAATCACCCCGGCTGAACCTTGGAAAAGGATCGGCCGGGGTGATTTTTTGGTCTGCGTTTATTGGCTATGAAGCTCAGAGTAAATATGGAAGAGCCTGTCCACATGCACCACTTGAAGTGAGATGTTGATTTGTAGTCAACGATTACTTCTTAGCTTGCCGAAGCAGCTGAGCTGCCTTTGTACTTGTCAAAAAATTGTCTGTAGTCATCCAGCGTATAACCGTTGTCACTACCATTCTCCTGAAGTCCGCCAACCATGCGATCCTTCTCTACGCCATCTTGATAATAAACCAGCGTAGGTGTAAATTCGATATTATAATCTGTCCAGCCGGAATCGAACTCACGCAAATTGAATTGTGGCAGCTCAATACCTACTTCGTCTACCAGCGGCATCAACTGTGGTGTCGTTGCCCGGCAATGTGAGCAATCGGAGGCAAAGAAATAAACGAAAAAGCTTTCCTTATTATCAATCTTGGATTTGAGAGCATCCGGCAGAATAATCTGTTGGTAGTTAGGATCATCGAGCAATTCGCGTGTAGCTGGGTTAAGCTTGGAAGCTGCAATACCATAAGCATTCTCCACAGCGTCCATTTGTTTCTTGGATTGTTGGTTTACTACGACAAGCGCTGCAATTAGGACCACGAATATACCCAGGAAAATCAGGATTGAGGCACTCTTCTTTTTCTTCGATTTCATTGGACATCCCCCATCGATCATATCAAAATATAGTTTTGGCAAAAATAAAGGTTGGGATAATATACATAAACACCCGTTTTTTGCACGAGAATCAACCTACTTGTCATTATACAACATTACACGCTGTAGTGGAATATGCAGCGAATCAATAGGAAAGCTGCACCAGGATATGATAACATAGAACAATATGCATTTTAACAGGACAGGATGAGTGAATATGGCTGTACAGCTACCTTCAATCTTCGCCGAGCGCATGAAAAGCTTGCTCGGAGACGAGTTTGAACAATTTATGAAATCATATGAACAGTCTCCGCATGCGGGACTTCGAGTGAATACGTTAAAAATATCCATGGAGCAATTTGGTGAAGTGGCTCCATTTGATTTGCGGCCCATTCCGTGGTGCGGGACGGGCTTTTATGTGCCGCATGGCGTGAAACCAGGCTTACATCCGTACTATCATGCAGGTCTATATTACATTCAGGAACCAAGCGCGATGGCTCCGGTGGAGCTGCTTGACGTTCAGCCAGGGGATCATGTACTGGATTTGTGTGCAGCACCCGGCGGCAAATCTACCCAGATCGCAGCAAAGCTGCAGGGTAAGGGTGTGCTGGTGACCAATGATATTCATTCCGAACGGACCAAAGCACTTGCCAAAAACGTAGAGTTGTACGGTGTGCGAAATGCTGTTGTCCTGAATGAGTCTCCGGAACGGATTGCCGGTGCATTTCCGCATTATTTTGATAAGGTACTAATTGATGCTCCTTGTTCAGGAGAGGGAATGTTCCGAAAAGATGAAGACATGGTGAAGTCATGGGAGCATCATTCGGTAGAGAAGTGTGTGCTAATGCAGCGAGATATTCTGGAGACAGCTGCGAAGCTGCTCGCTCCGGGAGGAACGATCGTATATTCCACGTGTACGTTTGCGCCGGAGGAAAATGAAGCCATGATCGCCGAATTTCTGAATCTCAATCCAGACTTCACTGTTCATGATATTCCGGGAACAGCCGGTTTTGCTCCGGGAAGACCGGATTGGGTACGCCAGATGCTGCCTGAAACGGCAGAAAAAACAGGTGCTGTACTGGATCAAACACGTGGTACAGCGAGATTATGGCCTCACTTGTTGGAAGGCGAAGGGCATTATGTAGCTGTTTTGCAGCATCGTCCTGAGTCTACTGCAGAGGGGATCAGCGGCGTTGAGGATGAGAAGGAGACTGTATCCAAGGTCCCCGAGGATCAAGGGATTGCTGTAACTCAGCCGCTCAGCAAAGCGGACCGAAAACGCGAACGATTGATGAGAACTGAATCGAGAGAACGGAATGAAAGACCAGCTCGAGGTGGCAAAAATGAGGGGAAAGCGGGAAGGAATAACGAGCGTGATGCGCGTAAGTCCAATCGTGGAAAAGGTCGAGGAACCGATCACGTGAACATTGACCCGGGGGCTGTGTATCAACAATTTATAGAGGAGCATCTGGATCTCGAACTCCCTGGGGAAACAGTATTTTACGGGGACCGTGTATATCAATCGTCTGTTGGTGCATCGCTTCTGGAAGGTCTCAAAGTGATCCGGCCCGGATGGTTTATGGGTACCGTAAAAAACGGAAGGTTTGTCCCGTCTCATCCACTGGCTTGTGCGTTGAACCGTTCTGAGGCGAAAAGGGTTATAAACCTAGCTTCTGCAAGTGGAGAAGCGGTAAGGTATCTGAAGGGTGAAACGCTGAATATCGAAGAAGCGCGCGTGGAGTCTAAGGCTGGGGTAGCTGCCAAAGGTTATGCGCTGGTATGCGTCGATGGGTATGCTCTTGGTTGGGGCAAATGGCTGGATGGCGTGCTGAAAAATGAGTATCCGGCTGGCTGGAGGTGGACATCGGTATGAGTGACAAAGGAAAGAAAACACAGCGTCTTGACAAAATACTAAGTCACATGGGTGTAGGTACCCGAAGTGAACTCAAAAAAATGGTAAAGCAGGGCAGAATTTTTGTCGATGGCCAAGCTGTGAAGGATAGTGGTATGCAGGTGAATCCAGAGAGCAATGTCATTGAAGCCGATGGAGAGCGTATCGTGTACCGTGAAACGATCTATTTGATGCTGCATAAACCTCCGGGCGTTGTGTCGGCAACGGAAGACGCTAGGGATAAAACGGTTCTGGATCTCCTACGCAAAGAGGACAGAGTATTCGATCCGTTCCCGGTAGGGCGGCTCGATAAAGATACAGAAGGATTGCTCATTCTGACGAATGACGGTCCGCTTGCGCATGATCTGTTATCTCCACGCAAGCATGTACCCAAAACATACGAAGCCCGTGTATTGGGGAAAGTGGATGACGAGGATGTTCAACGTTTCAAGGCGGGCATACAGCTGGATGACGGTTATGAAGCCATGCCAGCCGAATTGACCTTGCTTCATCATGAGGAGACGGAGGAGGGAGTGATCTCTTCGATCTCTCTCATTATTCACGAGGGCAAATTTCATCAGGTAAAACGGATGTTCCAGGCTGTAGGCAAACGAGTGGTTTATTTGAAAAGAGTAGCCATGGGCGACCTTCAGCTTGATCCAGAGCTTCCGATCGGCAGGTACCGCGAACTAACCGCAGACGAGCTGGCCAGTCTGCGTAAGTAAAGCTCCCGCCCTTCGCGGAGCGTAGCAGGGAGCCCGGGCAGGGGGCGAAGCCCTGCCCACACCGCCGCAGGCGCAAGCTCCCGTCCTTCGCGGAGCGGAGCAGGGAGCCCAGGCAGGGGGCGAAGCCCTGCCCTCAGCGTCGCAGGCGCAAGCTCCCGCCCTTCGCGGAGCGGAGCAGGGAGCCTGGGCAGAAAGCG
>NZ_JBYTCE010000016.1:57859-163612 GCF_058789975.1 Paenibacillus sp. FW104-T2
CTCAGCGTCGCAGGCGCAAGCTCCCGCCCTTCGCGGAGCGGAGCAGGGAGCCCCGGGCAGAGAGCGAAGCGCTGCCCTCAGCGTCGCAGGCGCAAGCTCCCGCCCTTCGCGGAGCGGAGCAGGGAGCCCCGGGCAGAGAGCGAAGCGCTGCCCGAAATGGTCGCGCTTAAGCTTGGCCTGGATTTCGCGATAAGCGGAGATCCAGGCAGACAAGCGCTCCCACACCCACCGTCACATAGCAAGAACAGACCAAACGTCGGTGAACAGACGGGAGTCCAGAGGGCAGAGCCCTCTGGGGCCCTCCCTCGGAAGGGAGGGTTTGGGAGGGTGCGATTACTTAAACAGTTGAGGAGTGAAGACCCGATGACAATCAAATTAATTGCACTTGACGTAGATGGCACGCTGCTTAATGATCATCATGAGCTTACCGAATGGACCCAAGAGATTCTGATCCGTGCTTCCCGGCAGGGAGCCGAGATCGTTCTGTGTTCGGGCAGAGGTCCGGCCAACACCATTCCTTTTATGAAGCGAATGGGGCTTGACGGATATGTGATTACACATAACGGAGCCGTGACGGCCGGAGTGGAGAGCCGTGAAATTGTGCACAGATTTGCCATGGATGGTCAGGGATTGGAGCCCTTTGTCACATATTGCCGTACAAACGGTGTGCATTTTGACATCAACACGGCATTTGGATTATATGTGGATCAGCCGGAAGGATTGGAATTACAGGTTCGGGAGATGTATAACAACTTCATGATGGAGCCCTTAAAGCTTCCGCAGTGGGCAGACCTGTCAGAACCGCTTGCCAAATTCACCGCGTTTGGGCCCATAGAGCAGATGGACAAGGTTCAGCAGGAATGGGGAACTTGGAATCTGCCTTACTACATGACTCGCAGCGGAGACTTTTTCATTGATCTGATGCACCCGGAAGCCTCCAAGGGAGCGGCGCTGAAGAGACTGGCCGAATCCAAAGGTATTGTACCTTCCGAAATTTTGGCAATCGGCAATTACTACAATGATATCACGATGCTGACATATGCAGGCATTGGGATCGCCATGGACAACTCGCCGGAAGAGGTGAAGGCTGCTGCGGATGAAGTGACACTCTCCAATAACGAGCAGGGTGTTGCGCATGCTGTCCAAAAACACGTCCTAGCTGTCTAATAACAACCACATTTTTCATTTTCAAAGGCTCCTGCTTCATAATCTACTGGCCTCATGGGTAACCTATGAGAATACCATTAGAAATGGAGGAGGACAGGCACATGAAACAGAAAGTGGAGCTGATTCCGGATCTGCGTACATCAGGTGGTGAAGTGCTCGATATAATGGTGAATGATCAATACGCGGGTTCACTTCTGCTGGTATATAGAGAAGGAGACCGTTTGTCTGGCAGTCTTCAGATGGAGCGGGAATTGGTTTCAGCGGATGAGGAAAAGCACATCATTGATCAGGTTCATGCATATATCCGATCACTTACGGATGCAGTGGAGGCGATCTATTATGAAGTGCTGGTCAGCTGTGGCACATTGCATTCAGTTCTGCAAAACCTTGAATTTGATCCAGAGCGTGAGTCGGATGATATGCACTACGAGGCTGATGAATACTTGGATGACCTGGATGTGGATGATTCTCGCGTAATTCCGGATACAGCAGATGAAGCTTTTACATATGAAGATCGGGAACATGTGCTGGAAATGGAGCTTGTAACCGCTGGACGAAGTATATCGACCTATGTGTTTAACGATGCTGACGGGACTGAGCTGGCAGAAGCTTCATTGAAACAATATGGGGCCGACATTCAAGGCGAGATACACTGGTATGACGTGCCTCTTGAGAGCCAGCTTGATGCTGCGGCAGAGCTGCTCGTAAGAGAACTCGACGAAGAAGTGATCGACACGATTACTCTTCGCATGTGGCATCAGGGGAATGAGCTGGAGTCCATGGAGTGGGTACACCGCGACTTTGTGGATGACTCGGAGGAAGAGGAATTTACCGAATACGAGGATTGGGATGATTCTGAAGACGAGATAGACGAAGCAGAGGATTCCTGTTATGTCATGTTGGTGCGCAAGGACCGTGAATTCAGGGTCTATGAGCTATTTCTGCAAGAACGTGGCGGATTACCTGTAGGGACAGCAACCATTGATACATCTCATGCCGACCTGACGGGCTATATGGATTACCAGGTACCCGGAACCAGTGCACAGCGGCGGGATCTGGTTGAGGTGCTGCTTCAGGAACTGGACAAGGACCTTGAATTCGACACATTGCACCTTACCATGCTGTACCGGAATCAGATTATAGATGAAGCGAAGATCGACGGGTAAGAGGCTTAGGCCTTTTACCTTTTTTGATTTGTTTTGACGAAAAATTCATTTCCGGGTATAGTTCCAATAGTTCTTAAGAGATCTGGAATTGGAGGAGAACCATGAAGCACTCATTTACAATCATTACAGAATATATTAACGATGATTTTAGAGCAATGCGGGCTCAGCCGGAAGACACGGAAGATGTACTATCCTTGCTTAGGGAGACAGCTGAATGGTTACGCAGCCAGGGATCTTCCCAGTGGAGTGCGCTTTTGAAAGGTGAAGATTCCCACGATACAGCAGGAGCCATTCGTCGCGGTGATGTGTTTGTGTTCAAGAAAGAAGGCGATGTGGCAGGCATGGTTATTCTGATGCAGCAGCCAAGTGCTTGGGATTCCGAGCTATGGGGACCGCAAGCGCATCAAGCGGATGGCGCCGTTTATTTGCATCGTTTGGCCATTCGGAGAAAGTACGCCCGTACCGGACTGGGTCGGGACATTTTGGGTTGGTCCAGCAGTGGAATCCAATTTGACAACAAACACGTCATGCGATTGGATTGTGTGGGTGACAATGAGAGGCTGAATGAATTTTACCCTCGGAACGGATATACCTTTGTGGGGAAAATTAATGGGTATAGTACGTTTGAGAAGCCACTTCAATCCTAAATGAAATTTAAAAAAAACAGGTCATTTCATTTCATCAACCTGTTAACTCAACTCCATTAATGAACGGAAAATAAGCCGGGAGCACCAATGCTCACCGGCTTTGAGTCGTGTTAGGGTTAGTCTACTGCATGCGTCTAAGGCCTTTAGGTAAACGGTTTTTTAACTGTCCTGCACTGGCTTTTCCCCACCCCAGTGGGAGCCCGTTGAACGTCACAAGCGTCCATCCGGTAAGTCCGCTTTCGGCAGGAAGGCTCTCACCGCGAAGATATGCCGCCACTTGGCTGGTCTCTGCATCTAGTGCTGCATGCTGCATCTTGACAGCCTCCTGTTGTCCCAGAGCCAGCGCGAGTGCATGAGCAGGCTCGAAGCGCCCTTTTTTCCAGTCACCGACATGAAGCCCTGGACGGGGCAGCTTCAATCTGTTTAAACGATCATCGGTCAGCAGCTGTGCAGCACGCTCTGGCAATACATATAAAGCTTCACCAAAAAGCAGAGGTCTGCCAGTTCCGTTAGCTACCGTGTCTGTATGGTCAGAACTCCAGGCCAGATAAGCATTCCACGCGGATTCTACTTCTTTGGATGCTGTCGTTTGACGTGGATTCCTGCCTCTTTTATCTTTGCGTTTGCGAGGTTGTTCTTCCTGTTCTTGGGATGCATAAGCTTGGGATTCTGCTTTGGTCACTACAGCTACAAAATGTCCCTCGCCCTGGGCCAGGTGAGGCCAGATTCGTTCAGTCCGTACAAGAGTCAGATCTGGATAAGTGGTAACAAAACGTTCCATCATGCCTTCATTCTCTTGGCGATTGAAGGTGCAAGTGGAATAAGCCAAAGTCCCGCCCGGTTTAAGCATGAGATAGGCATCCTGCAAAATGTCCCATTGTCTGTTCACACACAGTGTGACCAGATCATCGCTCCACTCGGTGACCGCATCCGGATCTTTGCGGAACATACCTTCGCCAGAGCAAGGGGCATCCAGCATAATCCGGTCAAAGGCTGCAGGAAAGCGCGCCGACAATTCTCCGGGTGCTGCACTTGTAACAACAACGGAAGAGAGTCCCATTCGTTCCACGTTCTCTGCCAAGATTTTGGCTCTGGCCGGATGAATTTCATTGGAAACGAGCAGTCCCTGGTCTTCCATGAGTGAGGCAATGTGGGTTGTTTTGCCGCCTGGTGCAGCCGCGAGATCCAAGATGATCTCACCCGGTTGTGGGTTCAGCATCTCCACCGCCGACATCGCAGAGGGCTCCTGAATATAGTACAGTCCTGCAGCATGATACACATGTTTGCCAGGACGCTCATTCGATTGGTAGTAGTATCCCGTCTCGCACCAGGGAACCTTGGTCAGGTTAAACTGCTCTATCACCTGCTTTTTGAGCTCTGGTGTAGCTTTAAGGGAGTTAAAACGCAACCCCTGTACACGAGGCTGATCATAGCTGTCAATAAATGCTTCTGCTTCTGAGCCGAGCATTTCCCGAATATGATGTATATACGACTCAGGGAGTGAAGGCTTGCTCATGTCTTGTTGCTCTCCTTTTCATTAGCTTGTCCGCGTGACCCTCCCCAGATAACCCTCAGGGTCAGCAAGCTGCAACGTTGTTGTTAAAATGGTGAGGAATAAACAGTTATTTCTTTACTGAAACATACGTTCTAATATATCATGATTGAAGATGTACTGAAAGACTGAAGCTAGAAAGGGGGAAACTAACGGTGAAATTGCTGCAGGCGCTTTTCTTTCCTCCGGAGCAGCCCGGAGGTGTATCCTCTATGATTCCGTATATGCAGGAGAGGTTTACGTCCCCGAGGTGGGAGATGGACTTGTTTTCGCTGCCGAAGCGAATTCGCAACAAGGGCAGGGAGGACGTGCAGTTCGAAACGTTCGATTGGACCAAGTATCAGGAAAGTCCTGTCGTTCAAAAATATATGCAGACTTACCGTGATTATTTATGGTGGACGAAGCTGCGCATTCAGAAGCCTTATGATTTGATTCACGCTCACCATCCCATTGCGGGTCTTGCCATGAAAAGTGTATTTCCCGATACACCGCTTATTCAAACCATTCACTCCAGTTATGAGCGTGAGTTGATTCTGAATGGAAGAATCGAGCCAGACGGTCTGGATCATCAGTTTTTGATTGCCATTTACGGCGAGCTGGAGCATCAGGCAGAGCGGTTGTTAACCGTCTCCGAATCTTTTCGGCAGTATTTAACGCCTTATGTGAAGCAGCCTGACGTCATTGGCATTATTCCGAACGGATTTGATGAGAAACGTTTTAAACCCATTCCTCATGATAATGCGATTCCGCAGCTGGTTACGGTATGCCGGCTTGTCCCGGCCAAAGGACTGGATATTTTGTTCAAAGCCTGCGCGGAACTCAAAGGTCGAGGACATGACTATGTTTTACATATTATCGGGGATGGTCCGATTCGACCTGATTTGGAAGAGTTGGCTCAGCGTTTGGGTATCTATAATGAGACTATTTTTTATGGATACACCCTGCATCCGGAAGAGTTCATGCCATTTTTCGATATATTTGTACTTCCTTCCAGGGCAGAGGCGTTTGGTTCCGTGTTTGCCGAGGCAGCACTGAGTTGTCTTGCACTTATAGGTACGGATGTGGGCGGCATTCCTGAACAGATCGAGAACGGCAGCAACGGGCTGCTTGTTCCCCCTGAGGATCCCTCGGCACTTGCTGAGGCGTTGGAGAAAGTGATGCTGGATCCTTCGTATCGGTACGAACTTGCACGCTCGGCGTGTGAAAAGGCCAAAACGCACTATTCATTGGGCAGATCGGTTAATGAACTGAAAAAGCTGTACCTGCAATACGCGAGCAAAGCCTAGATTCATCCCTGAAATAAAATAAACAGAAGAAGCCGCTGGAGAACAGCGGCTTTTTGCTTGAGAGAATATGGTATTAAAATATAATACATTTTGGCACGCAGTATAACTTACAAGTTTTTATGTCTCGTGCGAAAGCTTCCCCAACGGTCGATCACCAATTTTCCGGCCCAGACTAGGGCTAGGCTGCCGAAGATTGGATAGAGAATGGATAGAAGAGAACTGAATCCAAACTGGCTAAGTGAGTAGCACAGCATCATAATGGTTAATGTAATTAATCTAGGGGGTACTTGTAAGTGCTGACCCAGCTGAAGAGTCATACCATAGATATCTGCGACGAACGTTGTGAATATTTCCATGAAGATCAGAGTTACATACACAGATTGCACAGCCCATCCAAGTTGGAAGGCGATGCTCCCCATCGGAATTTCGAATTGCATGATACCTGGCATCTGTGCTGACATGGCGAAATGGGCGGCTAACAGCATGAAGCCTACGCCGATTCCGCCGAGTACACCGCCCCATTTCAGGACATTACGATCACGGATCTGATTGCCTACCGGCACCAGAACAGCCTGGGCCAGTACCAGATTGAAGGATGAATACAATAGTGGAGACAGCCACACCTGTATAGGATTGGTATCTGTAGTCAGCGTAACGAACCGTAAGGCACCGGGATGGTGTATGGTGCTTGTAATCATGAGAATGGACAACAGGAGCATCATCGGAACCACAATGCTATTCATTTGCAATATGGCCTTGATGCCTCGTCCAAGAAGCAGGTACGTTCCTACTATCGTAATAATCAAACCAGTCTGGTAATTCAGTCCAAGATGCTCCACGAAGACAGAGCCTGCTCCGGCGAGCATTACACTGTTTACACCAATAAGTATCAGAAGCGTTATCCAGGTAATCCACTTTCCAGCCTTTTGGCCGAATAGGTGCTTGTTCAGGTCCTCGTAAGAGCGGGAGCCGGTATCATGGGCGATGAGCATCATTTTGGTGCCCAGCCAGACAAATAGTATGGTCGATAAGCCAATGGTGATGGTGGCCCATTTGCCATACTGGGTAAAAAACTGCAATATTTCCTGCCCTGTCGCGAAGCCTGCCCCTACAACCGTTCCGATGTATGTAAATGCGATCTGCAGCACCCGGAATGCCTGTTTCATGCGTTTCCCCTCTCAGGCCCCATAATAGTTTGGACATGCGGGTACCATGGTACAAGGTATGCTTGACCCTGGTAACTCATGACAATTGTAAGAAGCTTTCGTCCCCAGAATCGGTCAATGATGGAGGAAAGCCGATTTCGCTTGAACTGACAGCCTCATCTATGATACTTTTACCTCATAGGATAGGCTTGGGAGGTCGAATGATGGAAGTATTAAAACAACGAATATTACAAGAAGGCGTAGTCATCTCGGATCAGGTGCTGAAGCTGGACGGATTATTGAATCATCAGATTGATCCTGCACTGACAATGGAGATGGGCCGCGAGTTTGCCGCTCGCTTTCGTGAAAGTGGAGTGACACGGGTCATCACGGTGGAGTCTTCAGGGATTCCGGTTGCTTTTGCCGCAGCACATGAACTTGGGGTGCCGCTCGTATTTGCCCGTCGAAAAAAGACACTTCTGGCAGATCCCGATGCCTACTGTGAACGCGTACCTTCCTTTACCAAAGGGATCGTAACCGATATTATGGTATCCCGCGAATATATTCATGAGAACGACCGTATTTTGTTTATAGACGATATTATCGCCAACGGAGATGCAGCTCGCGGTGTCATTAAAATCATTGAACGTTCAGGGGCGGAGCTCGTCGGATTCGGTGTCGTGGTTGAGAAATGTTTTCAGGCCGGTGCACGTACGATCCGTGAGCAGGGCATTCCGGTGGAAGCCTTGGTGCGCATTCGTTCATTGAATGATGGAACCGTGCAATTCGACGATAATTAAATGTGACAGTTTAAAGGAAAAAGCCTATTTTTTGAACAATGCCTTTGCATGACCGCGGATTTCATTTATAATGGGGTTATGTTAGGGAGAGGAGGCAACACCATGGGGAACCAACCGGCATCAGAACAATTTTTTATTGAAAAGCTGGCGGAGTCGAAAGTTCATTTTGAACGTGCCCTGGATTGTAAACATACGGAATTTGATGACCTTTATCCCTATATGATTGAACATCCTCAATTTTTCTGGTACAAACGCTATGTTGCCTGGTCAGAGTTGCTGACCATTGTAGGCTTGTGTGAAGAGTTGTCCTTCGCTTGGAAAGAACAATTTACACCACATCAAGTGGAGTACCTTGAAGAACGTGTGATGTCCGCCAAAGTGCTTGATTTTTGGTTCGAGAAGAACGACAGCAAAGAGCACGCGCAGCGGTAACTTTCAGTCGGGACATTTTTCGAATGACATAACAGTCCAATACAGTCACGTGAGACCTAAATGACTCTTCATTTAGGTCTCTTTTTGTAAATTATTTTGGAACATAGGAGCCATAGACATGATTAGTGATGCAGAATTGGATGCACTGCGCTTATCGGGTGAAAAAGTAAGAGTGGTACGGGATGGTTTGGAGTCCAACGATGTAACAGGGATTATCGTTGCATGGGATGGGGAACAGGTGCTTATCCGTCGCCAGAACAGACGTGTGGTCAAGCTGGACCGCAGCTATCGCTATCAGCTCTTTAGCGAACCGCGCCAAAGCCCGGCTGATGAATAGAGCCGCTCTGGAGACGGATGCATGGAATTACCATGGATGGTTTGGCATAATTCCGACACTCGGGAGAGAAGATAGGTACAGCGAGAATTCGTAAACTTATCAGCCGAGAGGATGTGCGGGTAGCCATGACATTGATGAATGATAAGGTACATGCCTACAAGGATCAGATTGGAGAATTAAGCGATGTATTGCCTGGCGTAGTCAAAGCGTATCACGAATTTACGGGTGAATGCTTTCAGTCAGGTGCCATTGATGCCAAAACCAAGCAGCTGATTGCCCTCGGCATCGGATTGTTTGCCAATAACGAAGTATGTACGTTTTACCACGTAGAAGAGGCACGTGCGAAGGGCGCAACCGATCAGGAGATTATGGAGACGGTTGCGGTAGCCGGAGCAGTAGGCGGCGGTCACGCGCTGTCTCAAGGCGCAATGCGTGTGCAAAAGGCATTGCACTAAGGTTTCTCCTGCAAGTGAGCTGAATAACTAGACAGCAAAACAGGCTCTGGAATGATCCAGAGCCTGTTTCTTGTCCAACTTATATTTTTCCTAGCATCTTGTTATACATAAATTGTCCAGTCACCCGGCGTGCGGTAACGTAGCGAGTGTTGAAATACGGATTTGATAATTTGGTAATGCTGACACCTTTGCTGCTGGAAGCATGAGCGAATTGTCCGCCCCCGATGTATACGCCTGTATGCGAAATGCCGCTGCCTGAAGTGTTGAAGAATACCAGATCACCTGTGCGGATATTGGCTTTGGATACCGGAGTACCCGCCTTGGCCTGCTGCTGTGAAGTACGTGGCAAATCAATGCTATATTTTTGGAAGAGATATCTCATAAATCCAGAGCAATCAAACCCGGCCAGCGTCGTGCCGCCCCACTTGTAAGGAATTCCAGTCATGTTGTTAACGACGGTGTTGATACTGCTTGCCTCAGTGCTTGCTGCACCAGATGTGAATAGAACGGCTGCGCCAAAAATAGAAATGATCAGTTTTTTCAAAATCAATGTTCTCCCTTCGATGCCTACGGAGTTAGCTAAGGGTTCGGTAGAAGGTTCCCTATATTTCCTATGTATAAGAATAATTCACCCAAAATGGTTCCCCCGTTTTCAAACATGAAACTCGGCAAATGAATAATTAAGTTTTTGTAACCTTTTGAAACTATATTGCATAAATGCGTAATTGTCAAACCTTTCTTCCTTCTGCAATGTTAACGGAATTCAAGACTTTTTGTGAAAAATAGTAGTTCTCCATGTTTATTTATGATGACAAAAACGTAATTTGTGTTTCATCAGCACAGAAATTGGACAAATAAGTAAATTGGAGTATTAGAGGAGAGCACGGTTCATTCTCATCAGGGAAAGTCAGGTCTCGACCAGATTTTATAACTTTCGGTTATCGTAGTTTTATACCAAATCATTTAATTGTTGACACATTGAATTTCACATGATATATTATTTCTTGTCGCCGCGATAGATTATCTCGGAGATATACCATATGCGGTCGTGGCGGAATTGGCAGACGCGCACGGTTCAGGTCCGTGTGGGCTAACCCCCCGTGGAGGTTCGAGTCCTCTCGACCGCATCAATTCATACATGAGGTTTCTGATCTGCTTTTTCTGGCAGATTGGGGACCTTTTTGTTTTTTAAATACATTATAGATGCTGCAGTTCATCAAATGAGAAAAACAAAATAGCTGTATGCAAGTCGAGCTTCTGTTTGGAGCGCCGGCTGAAAAAGGATATTGTTGAACAATAGGCATTTCTTCAGGTCCCATTGCCTCTTGGCAAAAAGCACCTCGAATAACCCCAGGATTTTCAAGACAAAATGTACATAAATGGGGTGAATTGTCTATGAGGAAAAAAGGGATTCGGAAATTGCCTTGGATTTTGTTATTGGCCATGCTTATCGGATGTCAGAGCTCGAAACCTAAAGAACAGGATTTGATGCGGATAAATTCCGCTAATGGTAACAATGCGAAAAAAGTCATTTTCCTGATGGTGGACTCTTTAATGTATCAGGCGATCGACCAAGGAATCAGCAAGCAGGAGCTTCCTGTCTTACAATTTCTGATCAAGAACGGGCAATATTATAAAAATCTGGTCAGTTCTTTTCCCACGATGTCCGTCACGATCGACAGCTCCTTGCTTACCGGTGCATATTCGGACCTTCACCGTGTGCCGGGTCTGACTTGGTATTCTGCGGAATACAAAAAAATGATCATGTACGGAACCGGCCCGACGGAAGTGCTCAAACAAGGAGTGCACCCGGTAGTGACCGATGCTCTAATCCATTTAAACGGGAGTCATTTGAACAGGAATTTACCTACGATCTATGAGGATCTTGCCCGGCAAGGATTAAAATCGGGTTCAATCAACGGCCTGATATACAGAGGGATGTCCGCTCAAAAGCTGTCGATACCTCAATGGATTCAAGCAGCTGCTTCTTTACCCAAAGAGATTGATGTGAAAGGGCCGGACTTAATGTCCCTGGGTGCCTTGTCTAATCCGTTTCAAGGGATTAAAGACTTGCCGGATGGTCTAACGAAGCGAATGGGGATTCATAATGAATTTGCGATTGAAGCCTTAAAATATTTAATTCAATCCAATAAATTACCGGATTTTTTGTTTGTCTATTTACCGGATTTAGACCGGGAGTTACATAAGAAAGGCCCTACGGGACTTCGTGGAGTCAAGGAGTTAGATCAGCAGCTTCAATCCGTGTTGAAAACATTCGGTTCTCCGGAAAAAGCTTTGCAAGATGCCATCCTTATCATTGCGGGTGACAGCGGAATGACTCGTATTCTGCCTGAAGATCAGAATCCGGTCATTGATCTGCCCTCTTTGCTGGGAGATGCCAAAATTATGCGTCCGGGTGATGCTGTATCGAAGGAGGCTGAACTCATCCTTGCCGTCAATGAAACGATGGCCTATATATATTCATTGAAGGTGGACCGTTCCCTTAGAGATATAGCAAACCTGCTAAAGGATGATCCACGCATTGACTTTATTTCCTGGAAAGAGAACGAGTGGAATTACGCAGTTCAGGGATCCACAGGCAAACAGCTCAGATTTAAATCAGGAGGTAACCTGACCGATTCATACAACCAATCATGGACGGTTGAACAGGATGAAGAGGTACTGGACTTAAGCACAAACAAGGTTAAACATACATTGAAATACGATGAGTATCCGGATGTCCTGAAACGCTTGTCAAGCTCGCTCCGTTCACACCAAGGTGAATTTTTGGTTGTCACGGCCAAACCGGGCTATGAATTTACCAGTGGCAATTCACCAACGCACAAGGACGGAGGAGGCCACGGATCAATTCGTAAACAGGAATCGCTTGTTCCCTTGATTATCAGCGGAACAGACCAAAAGCCTGAGTATTTACGAATCGTGGATTTAAAAGATTATTTGCTTAACCTTTTGACCAAAAAGACTCAAAGAAACCAATAGTGCATTGATAAATAAACAGCTGGAGTAGCTCGTTCAAGGTATTCAGCTCGGTCGCACCGATACGAGGCAAGAAAAGCCACCTTGATATGCTCTTTAACTTCGAATTGCTGTTGTCTGATCGTATCTGTTGATTATAAGACCATCGGTATAGTTTATACTGGTGGTTTTTTGCGTTGATAAATACTGTACGTCATAACATTTTCCGAATAGATGACATCAACTTGCGCCAGTCCATATTGCTTCATTTGCGGCATCGGTTAATCCCCTAGGGCAGCCACTCCAACTTTCTTTAAGGTATAGATCCAGTGCTATTTGGAGAAATGCCTGTTTCTAGCCTGCTATGCCCCTGCTTTCAAGGTGAAATGTACGCTAAAAGGCGAAGTGTACCTATTCTGGAAATCGCGTATCCACTATTCTTTTCTCGTAAGGAAAGCGCTATCATTATGGATTTAAATTCATTATTTCAGAGGGGGTAGGGATGATTTGAAGCGAATGGGTAAACGGATGGCGATGGTTTTTCTGGTGTTCATCTTTGCAGCAGTTCAGTTTGGTTTTACAGGGACCAAAGGTCGTGTGGTTGAAGCAGCGGCGGAGAAAACATTGGCTGAGAAACCGTACATGGGCTGGAGCAGTTACAGTATGCAGGTGTATGACCCTTCCGTAAAATGGACATCAGCGGAGAGCATCAAGAAGCAATCGGATGCCATGCGCGAGAAGTTACAGGCTCATGGCTATGAATATATCAATATTGATGCAGGATGGAACGGAGATAATGATGAATACGGAAGACCGATTCCTAACCAAGAGCTGTATCCGAACGGATTCCAGGAGGTTATCGACTATGTTCATAACAATGGTCAGAAGATCGGGATCTATCTGATTCCCGGATTGTCCATTGATGCATACAATAAAAACCTCGAGATTTACGGAACAGGCGGAACTTGCCGAATGCAGGATATTGCATATCAGCCGCTTACCGTGATGGATGCTTGGAATGCGTATACCTACAAGATTGATTTTTCGAATCCATGTGCTCAGAAATACATCGATTCCATCGCAGATCTACTGGGCGAGTGGGGCATTAACTTTGTCAAATTCGACAGCGTGACACCAGGATCAGGCATTAACAATCTGAGCAGGGATGCACGAGGAGATGTGGAGGCTTGGTCCAAGGCTTTGGCAAGGCATAATATCTGGTTCGAGCTTTCATGGGCACTGGACCATAACTACGTGGATTTCTGGAAAAAACACGCCAATGGCTGGCGTATTGACTGGGATGTCGAAGCATACGACAGCAATGTGGGTTTAACGCAGTGGGCTAATATTGCACGATTGTTTCCAATCGCTGCGCTTTGGTGGCGTGATGCAGGCCCTGGCGGGTGGAATGATTTTGACTCGCTAAACGTGGGCAACGGTTCCATGGATGGGCTCACGAAGGATGAACGGAAGACAGCCATGACATTCTGGGCGATCTCGTCTGCACCGTTGTATACAGGGAATGACATGACCAGGCTGGATAGCTATGGACTTGAACTTCTGACCAATGATGAAGTGATCGCTGTCAATCAGGCTGGACGTCCGGCTCATCCGGTATCGATGGATACCCAGCAGCAGGTATGGTACGCCAATAACGGAGATGGAACGTACAGTGTGGCTCTGTTTAATCTGGGCAACCGGAGTGCTGAGGTCAAGGTCAATTGGAGCGATATCGGTCTGGAAGGACCTGCATCGGTCCGTGACCTGTGGAGCCATTCCGAACTGGGTACCTTTAACGAGGAATTTAGCAGTGGTTTATTGGAGCCTCATGCTTCACGAATGCTGAAAGTCAAGGCACTGAGCGGAACATCGACGGTGAATGACGATGATACAGGCATGCGCTATACCGGAGATTGGAAGCGAAATGGAGGCAAGGAACAATTAGAGGGTTCACAGGACCTGACTATAGCAATTCAGGATTCCACAGGCAATGATAGAACGACTGCTGATCCAGCGAGCAATTCCAATATAGCAGATGAACTGGCTGCTGAACCATCCATTGCTGGAGAGGATACCACGGTTACCGAGGTGGTCTACGTTAACGATGACGACAGTGAGATACATTACACAGGTTCATGGAATGCGAATACCGGCAGAAGTTTCGGGGACTTTAATGACGATGTGCATTATACAGAAAAAGACGGCGATTATTTTGAATACACGTTCACAGGTACAGGTATCGAGCTGCTGACAGAGAAGCATCAAGAGCAGGGGGACATGAGCATTATTCTCGATAATGGTGAGGCAGAACTGGTAAGCGCGTATACCGATGGAGAAAGGGAAGCCCAGCAGGTGCTGTACAGCAAAACAGATCTGCCAAGTGGAACACATACCCTGAAGGTCGTTAAGGCATCGGGCCAATACATGCTTCTCGATGCACTCAAGGTAACCAGGGAAAAAGAGTCTGGTGGGCAGAACAGTGGAATAAGCCCAGTCGCTGCAGACTTTGATAAAGCAGTGGATCAGCAGGCGGATGTGAAGATCACGTTAAACCTGAATGGTAATACGTTAACTGGTGTGACATACGACGGGGGCAATCTCAGCGAAGATGACTACGATGTCGTTGACAACACGTTAACGATCAAGAAACAATACCTCACCCAGCTGCCCGTTGGCACAACGAAGTTTAACGTGGTATTTAGCGCGGGGGATCCGCAGACGCTGGCGATTAAGGTTATTGACACTTCAGGAATCCGATTCGCGATGATTAACAATGACGATCCTGGAATTAAGTATAGCGGCAACTGGTCACGCAGCACGGGGAGAGCATTTGGCGACTATAAGGATGATGTGCATTACGCCGAGCAGAACGGCGATTATTTTGAGTATGAATTCAGGGGAACGGGTATTCAGTTTTTTACGGAAGTGGATCCGTCCCAGGGCGACATGGATATTTACGTAGATGGTGAGTTTAAGGAAACGGTAAGTGCTTACCGTGACGGACGTTTGGCGCAGCAAAAGGTCTATAGTGTCTCAGGGCTGCCAGATGGGCTGCATACGCTTAAAGCCGTGAAAAAGTCAGGGCGGTTCATGCTTCTTGACTTCCTCAAGGTGGAAATCCCAAATATCATTCAGCCGGTGAGTGCTGTTTTTGACAAAGCTGAATCTGCTCAAACTGATATTGAAGTGACACTTTTGCAGGAACCGGAAAGTTTCAAGAAGATTATGAATGGCTCACTTGAGCTGGTAAAGGGAACCGATTACGAGGTAGCAGGGGATAGGGTGACGCTTAGAAAATCCTACCTTGCTGCACAGCCTCTCGGCACGTTGAACCTCCGTTTTGTTTTTGGCGGCGATTATCTCAATGATGTTCATTATTCGGCTGTAAACGGTGATTCCTTTGAGTATGTCTTCAAAGGTACTGGCATCCGTATGATTACTCCGACTGGGCCGCAGCAGGGTGAGGTGGAAATCTACATCGACGGAAATCTGGTGCAAACCGTTGATACGTACAGTGAGGGACGTAAAAATAGCCAGGAAATCTACAGCATAACAGGACTGACAAGTGGTGTGCATACGCTGAAGGCGGTCAAAAAGTCCGGTGAGCTCATGCTCACGGATCAATTGAAATTTACGATAGCTGCTGGGGACAGCGGGCCAACAAACCCAACAAACCCAACAAACCCAACAAATCCGAGCAATCCTTCTGGACCTTCCAATCCGGGTGGACCGTCAACTCCTGTTGTACAGCCTCCAGTTACTCCGGTTCCTGAAACAGAAGCAGGAGAGGAACCTTCCGGGAATACGGAGACGACTCGGCATGAGGCATATATTAACGGTTATAAGGACGGACTGTTTAGACCGAATAACAAGATCACTCGTGCAGAGATGGCAGCCATACTCGCCAAAGTCGTTGAAAAAGATGCTGCATCATTAGACGTGACGTTCAGTGATGTGAGTTCTTCCCATTGGGCAGCAGCATCAATCGACAAGGTTGCAAAAATGGGACTGATGCAAGGCTACAAGGATGGCACATTTAAACCGAATCAGTCCTTGACCCGTGCAGAGATGGCAAGTTTGGCTGTGAGCCTGGCTCCGGATACGACCAAACCAGGCAGCGGGTTCTCTGATATTGGCAGTCATTGGGCTAAGGATGCAATTCAAAAAGCCCAAGGGCTGGGAATTCTGACAGGTTACAATGACGGGACCTTCCGGCCGAATACTGAGCTGACAAGAGCGGAAGCCGTTGTTATCATTAACCGGGCGCTGGGAAGAGGACCACTTAAGGGAGTTTCGCAGCCTAAGTGGAAGGATGTATCACCTTTCCATTGGGCATTTGAAGATATTGAGGAAGCGTCAGTTAATCATGGTTCGAAGCCTGCTGCAAGTGGCGGAGAGCAATGGGTTGAATAGCTGAAAATAGTGCTAATTGAGAAGGGGACCATATAGGTCCCCTTCTTTCTGAATCATTTTAATAAAGGGTGGGCTGCATCAGTAAAGCGCAATGCATGAGCTGCTGCACAAGCAAGAAAACATTTGACTAAGCCAAAAAATGATATAATCTGTGATTATGATAGCGCTACCAACAACTCGGCGATGGAGGGGCTGCCCATTCGAAATTCCAGTGTTTTTCGGAAATTTCTCATTTCATATGTCATCATTTTGGTCATACCCAGCATAGGTGGCTACATGTCTTATCTGACTTCGATTTCCGTAACGCAATCCATTTCCATTGAGAATGGGGTTACTCAGCTTGAGAAGGGCCAAGAAATATTGGAACGGCGCATGGCTGAAGTCGAAGGCTTCACCAGACAGCTTGCCGTGAATCAGGAACTGAACGTCCTAATGAATGAAAGGGATAACGAAACGAATGTATATGGCATATGGCGAGCCATGGAGAATGTGCTGACATTTGGGCAGACGAATGATTTCCTGCAAAATTATTATATTTATTTAGCCAATTATAATCTAATTCTTACCCCGGGTTCCTCCTACAGGCCGAATCATTATTATGCCGATTTTCATTATACAGATCTGTCCCTGGAGGAATGGATGAAGCAAGTATTACAACAAACACATCGTAGTGAAATTAAGCCGCTCAGCTCCTATGTCAGCAGAGGCCAGCAAACTTCGGTCATTACATATATGCAATCACTGCCTTTGGACAGCTTCAACGATTCCTCGCCGGCGGTAGCTGTCGTCGTCATTGATGAGAAGTTGATCGTAGGACTGCTGTCCAGTATGACGGACCGATATGGCGGCTGGGTTCACATTAGCGATGCGGAAGGGAGAACCATTGCGCTGAAGGGCAGTGGAGAACCTGAGATGGCCAAGATGATCTCTGATCCGAAATTCGATCCGAACAAGGTTAGTCAGTTCTATAAGGATGATTTGGTCATCACTACGCAATCGGATTCTAACGGCTGGGTATATCAGGCAGGGATTCCGCGTGACCTTCTTCTGGAAAATGCAAACAAGATCAAGAAGATGAGCATGCTCATTACAGGTGGAACACTACTGATTGGACTGCTCGTAGGACTGGTGCTTGCTTATCGTCATAGCGCCCCAATCAATCGACTGCTAAGTGTGATGAAGGAGCAATTCGGACGAGATGACGAGACTTCCAGGAATGAGTTTGATTTTCTAAGCGGAAACATCTCGGATATGATCACCAAGAACAAGCTGCTCGAGACAGAATTGAATCGCCAGCTGCCACTCGTAAGGGATGCTTTTTTGAAGCGCCTGATCTCGGGTGAATTCAAATCACGTGACGAGATTCTGTCTGCGGCCGAACAGGCGGATATTCTTTTGCATCAGGGAGCAGGATATGCGGGTCTCGTTCAGATCAAAGGTTATGGCAGCATGGATAACGTTGATATCCTGAATGAACTAAATGCTTCTCGGTTGCTGTTGAAGCAGGCGCTGAGCGAGCTTGGTGTTAATGTACTGATGACCGATTGGGGATCGGATAAAGTAGCCACTTTGTTTTTCTCCACGGATGAGGAAGCTGATACACAACGCACCGTAGAAGATATTACGCAGACCATGGATGAGTTGGCACAGGTTGTGTTTAATGATTACCGGATCACCATCCAGTCAGGATTCGGCAACCATTTCTCGTCCGTGACGGAGGTCAGTGATTCCTTCGACCAAGCCAATCAAGCTCTTGAATATGCTATCTACATGAACGAAAGGGGTATGGTGTGGAGCAGTGAAACACAGACCGAAAATACGACCTATTATTATCCGCTCGACTCCGAGCAGCGACTGATTACAACGATCCGGGCCGGAGAACTTGAGGAAGCCAAGCGGATTGTCGAAGCCATCATGGTACAGAACATGGAGCAGCGGGAGCTATCCATGGAAATGAAACATCAACTGATTGGCGAGATGAAGGGAACCTTTATCAAGCTGCTTGATCAGAAGGCATTTACGGAATATGATTCCATCGAAAACGTTAAACGGCGGATCATCGACATTGGGTCCGCGGAGCCACTGGAGACCGTTAAGTCTGAATTGTACGAAATCATGGAAGAACTGTGCGGACTGATTGCAAACAAGAAGAAGGATACCCATAGTCAAATCGTTAAACAGATCAAAGCGTATACTGCAGAGATGTATTCGGATGCCGAGCTAACCCTGTATCGCGTTGCTGAACACGTTGAGCGACCTGAAAAATACATTTCCCAACTGTTCAAGGAGTATACGGGGGTTAATTTTTCTGATCATCTGATCAAAGTGCGAATGGATCAGGCGATGATCCTGTTAAGGGATAGTAATTATACAGTGGACGAAATAGCAGCAAGAGTGGGGTACAACAGTTCACATTCCTTCCGGCGTGCCTTTAAACGATTGAATGGTATTTCTCCGAGTGTGTATAGACAGACTCCTTACGAATGAAATCATTCAGGTCTTATGGCCGTGTTGTCCCAAGAGGACGATGCGGTCTTTTTGGTGCAATCTAGCGGTTTATATGGAGAAATGGCCGTTCTGTTGCTGGTTTGTGCCCTCGAAAAAGGGATAACTGTACGCTCTACAGCTCAATTGTACCTGTTAAGAAGCCATCTCGATCCACTATGATCAATGTGTAGTAAGCGCTATCATCATTGAACATCACAGACTGAAGTCAGGGGGGGTTGTTCTGGAGAAGGAAGTCGTTGTGAATCACAGGTCATTGCCACAGAGAAAAGAAACGAGCTTATGGAGCAATGCCCGCAGGAAAATGAGGAAGCACTGGCAATTGCATTTACTGGTGATTCCACCCTTGCTGTTTTTTCTTATTTTCAAGTATTACCCAATGATTAATGCAGTCCTTGCCTTTAAGGACTATAACGTCATTAAGGGTATTTGGGGAAGTCCCTGGGTGGGGCTGCAAAACTTCCGTCTGTTCTTCGAAAATCCGTTATTTTGGACACTGGTGAAGAACACGATTATACTGAGCGGATATTTGCTGCTGGCGGGATTCCCGATTCCAATTATCTTAGCCCTTATGATTAATGAAGTGCGGAGCACGAAGTTTAAAAAGTTCGTACAGCTCGTATCGTTTGCGCCCTATTTCATTTCAACAGTCGTAATGGTATCCATTATCATGCTGTTTCTGGCACCTCGGCTTGGCTTTGCCAACATTGCCCTGAATTTTTTCGGGCTTGAATCGGTCAATTTCCTCGGCGAACCCGGGATGTTCCGATCCATCTATGTCTGGTCGGATATATGGCAAACCGCAGGATACAGTGCAGTGATCTATTTGGCAGCTCTTGCCGGAATTGATCCGACGCTGTATGAAGCGGCCAAAGTTGATGGAGCTTCACGGTTTCAAAAGATCAGACACGTCGACCTCCCAGGTCTTGTTCCGACCATCGTCATTATTTTGATTCTCAATGTAGGGAATGTCATGGCCATTGGCTTCGAAAAGGTCTACCTGCTGCAGAATCCGCTTAACCTAGCCAACTCTGAAATTATTGCAACCTATGTTTACAGCATTGGCCTGTTGAATGCCAACTATAGTTTTGCGACCGCGGTCGGATTGTTCAACTCGCTGATTAATCTCGTTTTGCTGGTTACCGTGAACGGTTTGGCGAAACGAGTGACCAACAATAGTATCTGGTAGGAAAGGAGGGTCCTCAAGTGGCAGCAACGGTACCAAAAAGGATTAGGGAATCTGCCGCCGACAGAGCGTTCCTGATTACGATCTATATTGTGCTCAGTCTCGTTGTACTGGCGGTGATCTATCCTCTGATTTTTATTATAAGCAGCTCGTTAAGCAGCCCGGCAGCCGTCACTTCTGGCCGTGTATGGCTCTGGCCTGTAGATATTTCATTCAGTGGTTACAAGGCACTATTCAACACACCTGAAATCTTAAAAGGGTACGGTAATTCCATCTTTTATACGGTGGTAGGTACGTTTATCAGTGTGGTCCTGACCATCATGATTGCCTATCCGCTATCCCGCAGAAGCTTTTTTGGCCGAAATGCCTTAATGATGATTATCACCTTTACGATGATTTTCAGCGGCGGGTTAATTCCGACGTATATGGTTGTGAAGCAGCTTCATCTGATCGACACACGCTGGGCGCTGCTGATTCCTAATGCCATTTGGGTGTGGCAAGTCATCATTGCCCGTTCCTTCTTCAAATCCTCCATTCCCGAGGAATTGCTGGAAGCCAGCGAGATGGACGGCTGCAGTGACATGCGCTTCATCTGGAGTATCGTTCTCCCTCTATCCAAGCCCATTATCGCTGTGCTGGTACTCATGTATGCGGTTGGGCAGTGGAATGCTTATTTTGATGCTCTTATTTATCTTAAATCGGCTGATCTGTTCCCGTTACAGCTGATTCTGCGCAGCATTATTATTCAGAACAACAGTGCAGGAGCGATGGATGCGGCAAAAATGGTGGAGAGACAGCAGCTTGCCGATCTGTTAAAATATTCCTTGATTGTGGTGGCTACATTGCCTGTGCTGGTGATCTATCCGTTTGTACAGCGTCATTTTGTACAGGGAATGCTGGTTGGTTCCATTAAGGGCTAATTCACAGCTTGAGTTAGGAAATCATTTTCTTCACCGGTAAATTACTATAGGGAGTGATCCAATTTGAAGAAAAGTCTGACAATCATACTCATGCTGCTCATGGCGTTCACGATTGTAATGAGCGGATGCTCGAGTGACAACTCGTCAAGCCCTGAATCAGGAGAGCCGGCTGCAGGAGACGGTCCGGTGAACATCAGTGTATTTTCCGTACAGGAATCGGGGATCGATATCCCGACCAACCAATTCACCAAATTCGTGGAAGACAAGTTCAACATCAAATTCAACTGGCAGATCAATCCGTCGGACGGAGCCAAGGAGAAGCGCCAGATCTCGCTCGCAAGTGGCGACTATCCTGATGCCTACCTGCTTACTCATTACATTGACCAATTCTCCCAAGCGGATCTTTTGAAATATGGGAAACAGGGCGTCCTCTTGCCGCTCAACGATCTGATTGATCAATATGCGCCCAATATCAAAGCAGCGATGGAAAGTAACTCAAATTTGAAAACGCTTAACACAGCACCGGATGGCAATATTTATGGCCTCGTTGCTTATACGGAATGTTTCCACTGCTCTTATCCGAGCAAGATGTGGATGAATACGGAGTGGCTCAAAAAGCTCAATTTGGAGATGCCAACCACGACGGAGGAATTCAAAAATGTGCTGCAGGCGTTCAAAACGCAGGACCCGAACGGAAATGGCAAAGCCGATGAAGTACCTCTTAGCGGTTCCATCGAAGAATTTGGTGTGCGCATCATCCCATTCCTCATGAATGCCTTTGTGTACGATGATGACCGCAACTACCTGCAAATGACCGGAGGGAAGGTTCAATCCGCAGCCATTACGCCGGAGTGGAAGGAAGGATTGACCTATATCAAATCGTTGTACGATGCAGGTCTTATTGATCCAGGAGCTTTTACACAGAACGCGGAAGCCTTTAAGAAAATTGGGGAAAATGCAGATGCGGAAATTCTCGGCGTCGGGGCAGGAATGCACCCCGCAATCTTCGTAAACATTGATCCTGGCAATACACGCTCGGCACATTATAACCCTGTACCTCCGATTTCCGGACCGGGAGGCGTATCGTACGCGACGCATGATGGAGGCGGCGTATCTCCGGGAGCCAAATTCGTCATTACCAACAAGGCAAGCGAAGAAGCGCAGATCGCTCTAATCAAAATGGTGGACTATATGTTCACTGCCGAAGGTCAAACGAACGGGGCGAGTGGTCTGAAAGGAATCGATTGGACCGATCCGGGAGAAGGCGACGTGGCACTGGGCAAGGATTCCAAGCCGATGGTTAAACAGATTCCAATGGCTGAGGGAGAAGCGCCGCGCAATGCGGGCTGGAGCGGAATGGCTCATTTCTATATGCCGAAGGAGTATCGGGATACCTTTGTTCAAGGCACGGATATCTACGCCTCCGACGGCTATGAGCGCAGACTGTATGATGCTACGCTGCTGTATGAAGGACACGAGCCAGAAGAGCTGTTCCCGATCTGGTCTGTATGGATTGACCCTTCCGAAATTGATGAAGCAAGCTTGCTGCAAACCAATATCCGAAACTACATTGAGCAGAACCAGCTTCAATTCATTACGGGCAACAAGGATCTGAACAAAGATTGGGATGCATATGTCAAAGGTCTGGAAAACCTGAAGCTGGACCGCTATCTTGAAATTTTGCAAAAGGCCTATGAGGCATCCAAATAGCAGGTGAAGATTCGAACATCAGGTGCCTGAGTTGGACCAGGCACCTGATGTTTGTTGCATCCACAGCATAAGGATGATGTGAATAGTCTTCGTTCAATGACCAACAAGAAAGGGGGGATATTCATTCATCGGTCGAAACAAGCTGCAGAGGCTGCACCTGTGATCATACGATTAACGGATTATGGGGCTCAGCCGGATTCGGAGCAGGATACTCAGCCTGCCATGACTCGTGCCATTCAGGCGGTTTCTCAAATCTCCGGACCAGTGGTGCTGGACTGTGCTCAAGGGAGGTATCATTTTTATCCTCATGAGGCCATTCAGGCTCCTTATTACATTTCAAATACGGCCAGTGAGGAAGAGAACCCGGATATCACCAAGACGATTGGCTTGTGGTTGAAAGGTCTGAATGGACTGAAACTGGAAGGCAACGACTCATTGTTTATTTTCCACGGGAAGCAGACGATGCTGGTTCTGGACGGTTGCACCAGTGTGGAAATATGCAATCTGCGTATTGACTATGACCAGCCAACGGTGACCGAGATGACGATTGTAGACAGGGGAAGCAGCTATTTTGATGCCAGGGTTCATCCGGATTCCCGGTATGAGATCCTTAACGGACAACTGGCCTGGGTCGGAGAGGGTTGGAGCTTTATGAACGGGCCGATGCAGACCTATGATCCCTCGCGCAACATAACATGGAGAATGGACAACTGGCTGGAGCAGGCGAAAAATGTTGAGGAGATCGAGCCGAGGCTGCTTCGTTTTCATTTTGATTTCTCCCCTGATGTTGGCCTGGGTCATGTCCTGCAAAACCGGGATGGGCTTCGTGACCAGGTGGGTGTATTTATCACCGAATGCTCAGACGTCACCTTTGCAAATGTCGGTCTGCATTTCATGCATGGACTTGGTGTTGTGAGCCAATTCAGTCGTAATCTTACCTTTCGCCGAATGAATATGACTCCTCGTACCAAAACCCGAAGAACGGTTGCCGGCTTCGCCGATTTTCTTCATCTGTCCAGCTGTGGAGGCAAGGTCGTGGTGGAGGACAGCCGTTTGATAGGTTCACACGATGATTCCATTAATGTGCATGGGACTTATCTTCGTATCATCCAGCGAGTGGGGAAGAATTCCGTAAAAGTCCGTTTCATGCATCCCCAGACGTATGGTCTCCCTGCGTTTTACCCAGGGGACGAGATCGAGTTTGTTCGTGCTGGCTCTCTTACCACCTATGCAGCGAACCAAGTGGTGGGAGTCCAACCGCTGACTGCGCGCGAGTTCATTTTGACTCTTGCCCATGATCTTCCGGAAGATATAGGCAGCCAGGATGTGATTGAGAACATCACCTGGACACCTGAGGTAGAGATTGTGAATAACTATTTTGCCAGGGTCCCGACTCGGGGCATTCTGGTAACCACCCGGCGTAAAGTATGGATTGCTAACAATGTGTTCGAACGGATGCACATGAGTGCTATTTTGATCGCGGCGGATGCCAAGTCATGGTATGAGTCGGGGAGGGCAGAAGATGTGACCATTACAGGCAATCGTTTCGTTGAATGCGGGAGCGAGGAATACCCGGTTATCTCCATTGCACCGGAAAACGAAGAGATGGATGAGGGTTTACCCGTTCACAAGCAGGTGATTATTCAGAACAATCAATTCGAGACGTGCAGCAACGTTATGCTCTTGTGTGCCAAGAGTACCTCCGGACTAGTCTTCACATCGAATGAAATCATCCGTACTGGCGGAGTGGATCTGCGGTCCTGCATTGAAGACTTCGTCCATGTCACCGCTTGCACTGAAGCTGATATTCAAGGCAATACAGTCATTAGCAATACCAAAACGGAATGAGGGAGAGAACCTATGAAACTTCAATATGACAAACCCGCCAGTGTATGGACCGAGGGGCTTCCCATTGGTAATGGTCGTCTCGGTGGCATGATTTTTGGAGGAGTAGAGCAGGAGAAAATCAGTCTGAACGAGGACACTTTATGGTCGGGCTATCCAACGGACGGTAATAATCCGGGTGCGAAGGAGGTTTTGCCGAAGGTCCGCAAGCTGATACAGGAGAGACGCTACCAAGAGGCAGATACGCTGACGAGAGAGATGCAGGGACCCTATACGCAATCCTACTTGCCCTTCGGAGATTTGCATCTTCGTTTTGAGCATGGGGGGATTCATCATTCCTACAAACGGACGCTGGATATAGAACGGGCGCTGCACAGCGTTGAATACCAGGTTGGGAACGTCACCTACAAGCGTGAGATGTTTGCTTCGAATCCCCATCAGGTGATTGTGCTGCGTCTGACCGCGAGTGTACAGGGGAAACTCCATGTGCATGCCGCTCTGGACAGCCCGCTTCGGCACACACTTCAAGTAAAGGAAGATCGCTTCGTATTATCAGGTACCGCTCCGGAACATGTAGATCCCAGCTATGTTACAAGCGATCATCCCATTAGATACGGTGAACCGGAAGCCGGGAAGGGCATGGTTTTCGAAGGACAGCTGGCCGTGATAGCAGAGGATGGACAGGTGATTGTGGATAGTCAAGGCATTCATCTGTTGGGGGCAACCGCTGCCACCTTCTATTTCAGTGCAGCTACAGGTTTTAATGGCTATGACAACATGCCTGTAGGGGAGGGAAGAGAGGTCACAGGGATGAATAATTCACGACTCAACATGGCGACAGCCCAGCCATATATAAGTCTGCGTGACGCCCATATCTCGGATTATCGCTCCCTGTTTGACAGAGTGAAACTGCACCTCGGTACGCCGATCGCCCCGGAAGGGATGTCTACAAGCCAGCGGATTACGACCTATGCGGCAGAAGATCCGGGACTTGTGGAGCTGCTCTTTCAATATGGACGCTACTTGCTGATCTCAAGTTCTCGCCCTGGTACACAGGCCGCCAATCTTCAGGGAATATGGAATGCACTCACCCGCCCGCCATGGAGCAGCAATTATACCTTGAACATTAACACGGAGATGAACTATTGGCCGGCTGAGGTCTGTAATTTGGCGGAGTGCCATATGCCTCTGCTGGATCTGATCGGTAATCTGGCAGAGAAAGGTACTGAGACTGCACAGGTTAACTATGGTACCCGTGGCTGGACGGCTCATCATAACTCGGATCTATGGGCGCATACAGCCCCGGTTGGAAATTACGGAGGTGGAGATCCAAGCTGGGCATATTGGCCAATGGGTGGCGTATGGCTGACTCAGCACTTATGGGAGCATTACGCCTTTAACAGAGACGAAGCGTATTTGAGAACAACTGCCTATCCGATCATGAAGGAGGCGGCACTCTTTGCACTTGATTGGCTTATCGACGATGGAAGCGGAAATTGGACTACAGCCCCATCCACTTCTCCGGAGCATAAATTTCGCACAGCGGAAGGTGTAGCAGCAGTCAGCTCGGGTTCAACGATGGATATTTCCCTGATCTGGGAGTTGTTCACGAATTGCATGGAAGCCGCGGAACGACTTGGAACAGACATGGAATTCAGGGAGGAGCTGGAGCGTGCACGAGAACGCCTGCAGCCGCTGCAAGTCGGTAAGTATGGTCAGCTTCAGGAATGGTCGGAGGATTTCGAAGATGAGGATACCTACCACCGGCATACTTCGCACCTTGTAGGCGTATATCCTGGACGGCAGTTGTCCGAGGAGGAAACGCCGGAATGGTTTGCCGCGGCAAGAACTTCACTGGAGCGTCGCGGAGACGAAAGTACAGGCTGGAGCCTGGGCTGGCGTGTTGCACTCTGGAGTCGGTTCCGGGATGGTAACCGTTCCTTGCGACTGCTCTCCAACATGCTCCGCCTGGTTCAGGACGGGGACACGGAGCAGTACAACCACGGCGGAGTGTACGCCAATCTGCTTGGCGCGCATCCGCCATTTCAGATTGACGGCAATTTCGCTGCATCCGCCGGCATTGCCGAGATGCTGGTGCAGTCTCACCTTTCGTATCTTGAATTGCTTCCGGCCCTACCGGATTCGTGGCAGAAGGGCTGCGTATCCGGGCTGCGTGCCCGAGGCGGTTTTGAAGTTAGCATCTGGTGGGATAGGGGACAGCTCGCCGAAGCGCAGATCACCTCTACGCTGGGTACGGATTGTGTACTTCGTAGTGATGTCCCGCTCATCGTAACTTCGAACGGCACTCGGTTGGATGCGATCCGCATCAATGCCTCGACACTGAAATTTCCGACATCAGCTGGCCAAACGTACAGTATTGCAGTGGAGGGTGACCAGTAAACATTTTGCCAGGAAGTGTGTTAAATCGCGATATGGATCGGAAGATCGGTGCATGGATTACGGTCTGTCCTGTCTTTATAATGAGGGCAGACTTGGGGGAGGGAACGACCGCTCCTGCCAACCAACCATGCAACCTCGAGGAGGCATATGATGCTAAAGAACGATACAGCCGTTGAAGTTCAGCAGAATGACACACGGATCCAAGTGAGCAACGGCCATGTAAATCTGGAGATTCATCTTGAAAATGGTGAGGCTTCGTGCAATGACAACCGCGCTTGTCTTGTTAACCATTTTCGCAGTGCTTTTCGCTGGCAAGGTCGGGAATATAGCACGGAACACTACGAGAGACATGAGCTGAAAAGCAAGGAAGGCATTGTCCGGGAAGGATTCGGCAAAGGAGTGCACTTGGTAATCCTGCACCAGTCGTCCAAGCTTCCCCAATTAGAACAGCATTTTTATGTATACGAGTCTGTACCATTTGTGTTAGTACAGAGCACAATCCAAAGTGATAAAGAGATCAAGGTCAATCGCTTCGCGGTCGTTCAATCCAAGCAGGTATCACTTAACGAAGGAAGTCAACAGGAAGGGCTCAGCATCCTGCGGATTCCTTATGATAACGACAAATGGGTTCGATACACGGTTATCAAACCTCCAGTGGATATCGAAAGCTATGAAGCTGCAGCTGTGTTCGAGCCGGATAGCCGCCGGGGAGTGATTCTGGGTTCACTCACGCATAAGGTATGGAAAACGGGAATCCGGTTTAAAAGCGAGAAGAGCGGCCACATTGAAGACCTGGATCTCTATGGCGGAGCTGTCAGTGAGCTGACCCGCGATTCCCAGCCGCATGGATATGTGAGAGGAAAAAACATTGAATCACCACTCGCATTCATCGGATTTTACGAAGATTATAGAGATGGACTCGAAGCTTACGGCCGTGCTAACACCTGGGTGGAGGCTCCACTGCCATGGAAGGGCGGCGTTCCGGTCGGCTGGAACAGCTGGTCTGCAGCGATGAGTACACTCGATTATGACTTGTATACGTCGACTAGTGATTTTTTGAAGAAGGAAGTACAGCCTGTGGGTTTCCAGAACGAAGAGACCTTATACGTTAACTTTGATGCCTTCTGGGACAACTTTACACCTGAACAGATGAAAGATGCGCTGGACCGGGTACGGCAAAACGGACACCGAGCCGGAACGTATTGGACGCCATTTACGTTCTGGGGGAGCCCTGAACAGTTCAGCCAAGTCGTGGAAGGGACGGATGGTCAGTATACCTACGGGGATATTCTGCTGAGAGACATGGAAGGCGAGGTTTTGCCGGATGTGGATGGCGGTTTGGCTATAGACCCGACACATCCCGGAAATCTGCTGAGAATGGACTGGTTTGCGAATAAATTCGTCTCGGAAGGATTCGAGTATATTAAGCTGGACTTCCTTGCACATGGCGCCCTTGAAGGGCAGCATTACGACCCCGACATCACAACAGGGATTGCAGCTTATCGCCACGGTATGTTTTATTTACAGCAAAAGTTCTCACCGGAGGCTATTGGCCGCCCGTTCTTCATCAACCTGTCCATTGCGCCGATCTTTCCGTACGCCTTCGCTCACAGTCGCCGCATTTCCTGCGATGTCTTCGGTACGCTTCAGGATACGGAATACCTGTTAAATTCATTGACCCATGGCTGGTGGATGAACAATACGCTGTACCGCTACAATGATCCGGACCATTCCGTGCTGTATAAGAGCTTCAACCAGGAAGTAACTGGCTGGCACGAAGGAAGAAGCCGTCTGACCGCCTCGGTGATTGCGGGTACGGTATTGCTGCTCGGAGATGATTTCCGTCAGGCAGAGGCTGCGGAGCGGGCAAAAGACTGGCTTGCGAATAAGGAAATCATGAACATCGCCCGACTCGGCCGAACGTTCCGTCCGTTGGAAGGAGATTGCGGGAAGCAGGCATCAGACGTATTTGTACTGGAATCGGCAGACGACAAGAGTTTTTATATGGCCGTTTTTAATTTTGATGCTGCGAATGCTGCGCGTAGAACGGTTTCCCTGGAGAGAGCCGGACTGGATGCAAGTACGGTGTACATTTATCAGGATTTATGGGAAGGGGCACAAGGGGAAACCATTGGCCACATGAGCGTAACGCTGGAACCAGCAGAGTCTAAAATTTTTAGATTAACGATGAAAAGAAGCTGACAATCTGCATTAACCTAATAATAGGCGCGCTTTTGTTGGACACAGACAGCGCGCTTTATTTGGGTTTCGGCGATTATAGATTCAGATAATCCATTAGAACAGGAGGGCGTGAAATGGACGATTTTACATTATGGTACTCAACCCCAGCAGTGAATTGGAATCAAGGCTTGCCGCTCGGGAACGGAAGAATGGGAGCTGTGGTCATGGCTGCACCGCAACGTGAAGTGTGGAGCATGAGCGAGGTGACCTACTGGTCCGGTCAAGCAGATCCAGAGCCGACTCCTGCAGGAGGGAAGAGAGCGCTGGAGGAAATGCGGCTTCAGTTCTATTCCGGCAATTATGATGAGGGAGATCGTCTTGCGAAGCGATATTTGCAGCCCGACAAGCAGAATTTTGGCACCAATCTGGGGTTATGCAAGGTTGTCATTCAATTTGCCGAGCAGAGCCCTGACAGAACGCTAGAGGGAAGCTTCCGGCGTGAGCTGGACTTAAACCGTGCGCTGGCCAAGGCTGCCTGGAGGAACAAGGATACAACCGTGTATCGTGAGGTTTTTGCTTCACATGCTGACGACCTGGTTGTTTCCAGGGTTTGGAGTGATCGCTCTGGGGGCGTATCCTTTTCGCTCAGCCTGGAGGGAGACGCGGGATCGTTCCGCAGCTTAACAATGGATGACTGTACATTGAAGTTTGAGGGCCAGGCTACCGAAAATGTCCACAGCAATGGGAACTGCGGTGTATCGGCCGAAGGGTATGTGAAGATTGTTGTGGCTGGCGGTACGGTTACCGGGAGAGACGGAAGATTGACCGTCCATGGAGCGGATGAGGCCTCCATTTACTTTACGGTCAGTACCGATTATCGCAAAATGGGACCCGAGTGGAAACAGGAGAGCTGCGTAATACTCGATAAGGCACTAGGCAAAGGATATTCCCTTCTGCGAACGGATCACATCGAGGATTACGCAGAGCAGTATAACAAGGTCGACATTCAGCTTGGGACTGCAAGCAAAAGTAATCTGACGACAGATCAGCGCATCCGGCTGCTGGCCCGAGGTGGGGATGATGATCCCCAGCTTTTTGCGCTATTTCTGCAATATGGCCGGTATCTGACCATTGCCGGTTCGCGTGCCAATTCTCCGCTTCCTCTTCATCTTCAGGGAATATGGAATGACGGAGAAGCATGCCGTATGGGCTGGAGCTGTGATTATCACCTGGATATCAATACCCAGATGAATTATTATCCGGCAGAGATTACGAACCTGGGAGACAGCCATCTTCCGCTCATGAGGTATGTTGAAGACCTGGCAGCAGCCGGAAAGTCAACGGCACGTAACTTATACGGCAGTGAAGGCTGGGTTGCGCATGTCTTCTCTAACGTCTGGGGATTCACACTTCCCGGCTGGGATACATCGTGGGGGTTGAATGTTACCGGAGGACTGTGGCTCGCCACTCACTTAATGGAGCATTATGAATATAACCAGGACCGTGCTTTTCTGGAAAGTACGGCGTATCCTGTGCTCAAAGAAGCCGCAGTATTCTATCTGGACTATATGGACATTCATCCCGAATATGGTTGGCTGGTGACGGGTCCATCCAATTCTCCGGAGAATCATTTCTATCCGGGTACAGCTGACGGTGCTGTGCACCAGCTCTCCATGGGAACGACATTAGACCAGGTTCTGGTGCGTGAGCTGTTTGAATTTTGCCTGAAGTCGATTGAACTGCTGGATAGGGACCAGGAGTTCGGTGAACAACTGAGAGAAGCTGTTGATATGCTGCCACCGCTGCAGATTGGGAAGAAAGGACAGCTGCAGGAATGGCTGGAGGACCATGAGGAAGCACAGCCGGAGCATCGACATCTGTCACATCTATTCCCCCTGTATCCAGGGCATCAGATCACGCCTGAGCGGACACCTGAGCTTAGTGCGGCAGCAAGAGTGACGATGCAAAACCGGATGCTGCAAGAGGAACTGGAGGATGTGGAATTTACAGCTGCCCTGTTTGGACTTGGTTTTGCGAGGCTGCATGATGGAGAAATGGCTTACAAACATGTCTCGCATCTGATTAGTGGACTGTGCTTCGATAATTTGTTTACGTATTCCAAGTCAGGCATTGCCGGTGCGGAAACCAATATTTTCGTCATTGACGGAAATTTCGGAGGAACAGCAGTCATTGCGGAAATGCTGCTGCAAAGTTACGAAGGCGAAATTCATCTCTTGCCAGCACTGCCGCAGGCTTGGAATAAAGGGAAGGTAACCGGGCTAAGAGCCAAAGGCAATGCCGAAGTAGATGCAGTCTGGGAGAATGGGGAGCTGACATCTGCCACCATCCGTACGTTTACGTATGGAAAGTACACTGTATGCAGAGGAGAACGGAGAACGACTTTTCATGCCGAAGCGGGAGGAAGCTACACATTGAATCGTGAGCTGGACTTGATTGATCAATGAATCATGCCAATAAGCAACTGTATCATAACCGATCTGGTCGAATGGGAGAGAAAACATATAATAGAGACAGAGACAGCTTAAAGGGAGGGGACTTCAATGTACAGTATTTTTCTCGTAGACGACGAAGAGCTCGGGCTTGGGATGATGAGAGATTATATTCGCTGGGAAGAGATGGGGATCTACATTATTGGGACAGCGAGCAACGGCAGAGAGGCTTTGGAGAAAATCGAGGCCCTACAGCCTGATATTGTACTTACCGATGTGCAGATGCCCATTATGAACGGGATTGACCTGGCTCGAAAAATACATGAGTTGTATGATTCCATTCAAGTGATGTTCCTGACGGGACATGATGAATTCCATTATGTGAAATCGGCGCTTCATGTCGGAGCGGTCGGATATTTGCTTAAACCCCTTGATTTGAATGAAATTGAAAGCGTTATTTCGAAAGTGAAACAGCGCTGTGAAGAGGTTGCAATCAAGAAACGTTCCACTGAGGCTGCTAAAGCAACGATTCTAAAGGAACTTTCCTATGAAAAAGATATGACTCGTGCTGCGGAGCTTGCGTCCGACTATAGTAGATTGACCCGTCTGCCCGTTACATCACGGTACGCCTTGGCCTTGTTCAGCATTGATCCCATCGAAGCGGAAGAAGAGCAGCAGAGTCTGGAGGAATGTACCACCCGGCTGGTGTCTTATCTGAATTACTATTTCCAGGCGAAGAATCTGAAGGCTAGCTTTGTTGATTACAAGGAAGGCGAGACAGGACTATTTATGGAAGCAGACCAACAGCCAGGATATTATGCATGGGAGGACTTGGCAGTGGCAATGCGAAGTGCACTCGATTTTACGGTGACTGCAGCGGTAGGCGCCGAAGCTGCCGAATTGTCCAATCTCCACGGTTTATATGAGCAAATGCGTGTGATCCTGAACGAACGTTTCTACGAAGGAACGGGAACGATGATCCATGCAGAAGCCGTAACGAATCAATTGTACAGCGAACATATGCCGCCTTTTGAGAAGAAAGAATGGTTTGAAGCCATACATCAACTGGATTTTGAGTGGGCAGCACAGAAGCTGCATCAATATATTGAAGCTCTGGCTGCCATGCGAATCAAGAAGAAGATGACATGTGACTGGTCCATCGATCTCGTCGATGAACTGCTGGAACAGGTGCAGGAGCCCTTTTCGAAGGGGGTTCAACGTGCAGAGTTATACCACTCCATTTATAATGCATCGACATTGCATGAGATCGAGGGGCTAATTCTGGATGCGGCAGGTCATGCCGTGAATCTGCTGGGAGAGCGATTTATGGATAAAAATGAAAAACTGATTCATAAGGTACGCACCCTCATTGATCAAAATTACAATCATCCGGTTACGATTAACAGCCTGTCTGAACAGGTTTATCTGTCACCTAACTATTTGCGGTCCATTTTCAAGGAAAAGACAGGAATGACCATCCATGATTATTTGACGCGTATCCGGCTTGGCAAAGCAAGGGAGATGCTCGCGGATGGCTCGCTCAAGATTCATGATATTGCTCAGAGAGTAGGCTACGAGAGCACGTCCTACTTCATTTCCCTTTTTCTTAAGAATGAAGGAGTAACGCCGAATGAATACAGGAAAACGATCTGAACGTTTATAAATCGCCCGATTGTTGTGTAAAAGAGAGAAATTCAAATATGAATCGTAACATTGCGATATGGATCATTCCTGTCGCTCTTTTTACAATTAGGCATGTAACCAATATGCAGCCCTTATAACACTGAAAGAACAAAGGAGGATGAGAAACTAAATTATAAATTGAAAGCGATTACAAAAAATGTGATTCACTGCTCTATCATCCATGTAAATCTAACGTTAGCCTAATTATTGAAGTTGGAGGGATGTTATGTTAGAACGAGTCCTGCAAAAATCCTTTATAATCCTTTTGATCTTCTGTCTGGTGACAGGTATCGGTCCAACGGCAGCCATGGTAAGTGCCAGTGAACCTAACAGCTATGAAGCCGAAGCGGATGGGAATACGCTGAGCGGAAATGCGAGTGTATCGGATAGTCCATCTGCATCGGGGGGCAAAAAGGTCGGAGGTATGTACCAAGGCAGTTCGCTGCAATTCAATAACGTGATCGTAAACGAGTCGGGAAACTATAAAGTTGTCGTTTATTACATTTCGGGTGATCCCCGGCCGTTCAACATAAGTGCCAACGGCGGGGCAAAACAATTCGAAGAACCACCGAAGACTGCGGATTGGGATACCGTAGGCACATATGATGTAACGCTGCCCTTGAACGCAGGGAACAACTCGATCCTGATCGATGACAACAACTGGTATTCACCTGATATCGACAAAATTGTCATTGCCGGATTGGATGATAGTGAGACAGAGCCCGGGAATCCCGGTGAAGAAGAAGACCTGGGCACACCAGGGGATACACACCAATATGGAACAATCTCGGTAACGGATTATACGTACGGATTTCTCGTGGAAAACGAACATTATGAAGTAACTTATAATACCCAGTCAGGATTGGTTGGTTACAGCTGGGCTGACGGGCAGAAGCTACGGGGCGTATACAGCAGCATGAAACTCGGTGATGAGTCTCTCGTGCAGAGCAAAGATTATGAGGAACATACCACTGCTGGCGCACCACTGGAATTGGAAGACGGATTCGGCAAAGGAATCGAGCTTTCATTTGTCCACACATCTGCTGGTAAACCGACGTTGAAGCAGGTGTATCGTTTCTATGAAGATAAGGCGTATTTTCTGACCGGTTTAAATGCAGTTGGGGAAACGGAGATCCAAACGAATTACATGTCCCCGATTACGGTGACCAATACAGGTGGGGTGGACATCGGTGTTAGCTCGGACAATCGTGTACTCACCGTGCCTTTTGACAATGATGCATGGATTAGGTATAAATCTCAAACCATGAATCGGACAGATACAAGTTATGAAATGACGGCCATCTTCAATAACGCAACACGTAACGGATTGGTGATTGGTTCGGTAACACATGATACTTGGAAAACAGGTATTGATTGGCAAGGATCTGCCAACCGAATTCATGAACTTTCCGTATATGGCGGAGCTGCCACTGATGTGACAAGAGACACCCAGCCGCATGGCAGTCTGACGGGAACGGAGCTGTCCTCGCCGTTGATTATGGTGGGAGGGTTCAGTGATTACCGGACAGGTCTTGAAGAATACGGTAAGGCCAATGCAGTCATCACGCCACCACTGGAATTAAATCCGGAACTTCCGCAAGGCGTTCCCTTTGGCTGGAATAGCTGGGGAGCGTATGGCAGTACACTGTCTTATCAGAACGTTGTGGATGTCTCCAACTATTTTAAGAACAACTTAGAGAACTTTAACAATGATGGAAATGTATTTATCAACATGGATTCCTACTGGGATAACCTGAGCGATGAAGAACTTGCACAGGCTGTATCCGTTATAAAGGGCAACGGTCAGCATGCGGGGATCTATTGGGCACCATTCGTGTATTGGGGAAACAATATGAGTCAGACGGTCGAAGGCACCAACAACCAATATACCTATGGCGATATCGTGCTTAAGGACTCTACCGGCAAACCGCTGCCAACCCTGGACGGGGCGTATCCCCTGGATGTGACACATCCAGGAGCCAAGATAAGGATGGATTATTTTCTGGATAAGTTCAAAAATCTCGGTTTCACCTACATCAAACTGGATTTTCTGACGCACGGTTCTCTGGAAGGGAAGCATTATGACGAGCAAGTAACCACCGGCATCCAGGCTTACAATCAAGGTATGCGTTATGTGGAAGCGCGACTGGACGGAAAAATGTTCATAAGTGCATCCATTGCACCGATCTTTCCAAGCCAATATGCGCACAGCAGACGCATCTCCTGCGATTCGTACGGCAGCATTAATGAGACAGAATACATGTTAAATTCGCTGACCTACGGCTACTGGCAAAATGGAACCATATATTCCTATACCGACCCTGACCATCTGGTACTGGCCAAAGCATCAAGGCTGACTGAAGCCCGCAGCCGGGTGAACTCGGGTGTCATTGCGGGAACGGTCATGATGGCTTCCGATGATGTGAATGATCCCAAGGCTCAGGAGTACATGACTGCACTGTACAACAATACGGATGTTCTAAATGTTGCGAGGAAAGGGAAAGTATTCAGGCCTCTTGAAGGCAACACCAACGCGAATGCTGCGGATACGTTTGTGTTGAAGGATGGAGATGATTATTACCTTGCCCTATTTAATTACAATGCGACCAGTCCTGTTGAGCGGACGATTAACTTGGAACGCGCAGGGTTGAATGCTGTCCAAACGTATTCGCTCAAAGACCTCTGGACAGGCGAAGTTTCGTCCGTAACGGGTTCATGGTCGGTTACGCTGGAAGCAGCTGAATCAAGATTGGTGAAATTGACGGAAATGCAGGGGACTCCCGGGAATCCGAGCAATCCGGGCAATCCGAGCAACCCGGGGAATCCAGGGAACCCTGGCGTGCCAGGAAACTCAGGAAGCACTGGCAATACTCATGGCAGCAGCATAAATGAGAGCAATGGGAGTCAAGAAAGTGTGAGTACAGCCCTGTCCATCACAGCAGATATGCTGGAAACGAACAACGAGTCAGGTCAAGCCGTAGTGGAAATCAAGGCTGACACGCAGGAAGTGCAGTTATCCTCAACTGTTGTCATGCAGCTTGGAAACCACGCACTGGTGTTGAAATCGGGCAAGCTAAGCCTTCAAATTCCTGCAGAAGTGCTTCAGCAGCTTATGAAAAAGCTGCCAGAACAGCATCAGGAAGGCAGCATCGTCTCTCTCAAGATGGTTCAACTCGTCAGAAAAGGTAATGAGATCATTGCCGCAGCACAGGACATGACGCAAGCCAAGGTTTCATTGAAGAGTGAAATCTACGAATTCAGTATATCCATTCAGAGCAAAACAGGGTTAAATGAAACACTCTCCAAGTTTGATAAGTCCGTCGTGTTGAGTCTGCATGCGGCCGAAGGTTTCGATTCTTCTAAAGGTGGCATGTATGCGATTGGAGATAAAGGTAAGCTTGAATTTGTCCGAGGTGAATATGCAGCGAATATGTTGACAGGGGAAATCAGTCCATTCGGCACATACGCTGTATTGGAGCTGGAGCGCTCCTTCACAGATGTCCCTGCTTACCACTGGGCGAGCCCTGTTATTCATGAGTTGACGGCCAAGCTGATTGTTCAAGGTACACATGCAGGCCTGTTTGCACCAGGCCGTGAGGTCACAAGGGCCGAGTTCACTTCAATGCTCGTACATTCCCTGGGACTGACCACAGCCGGGGAAATGGAGTTTCGCGATGTAGCGGCGGATCGCTGGTATGCTGCGCCGATCTCCATCGCGTACAAGGCTGGGATTGTAAGCGGCAAAAGTCGGGATGCCTTCGAACCAGATCTGCCGATTACTCGCGAGGAAATGGCAGTCATGGTAATGAAGGGTTATTCCTTGGGGAAGGCTCAGGAGCCTGTTGATTCCAACGATACCATATTCGGCGATATGAATCTGGTTTCACCATGGGCAGCTGATTCAGTAACTGAAGCAGCCAATCGGGGCCTGATTCAAGGAAACAGACATGCCAAGTTTGAGCCCAAAGGGATCGCATCGCGGGCAGAAGCGGCACAGATCATCTACAATTTGATTTTGAAATAAAACGTCAAGGGCTGCAGAGTAATCCGCAGCCCTATTTCCGTATTTTTGTAGAGAATAGTACGATAGCATTCATGATTGCTATAAAAGGGCATTTTGTGGAAGGATGATTTGCACAGTCGTCCCCGCACCCAATCTGCTGTATACGTGGACACCGTAATTCTCTCCAAACTTCAGCTTAATCCGCCGGTCCACGTTGGAAATACCATATCCCCGTCCTGGTTTGTCTTCAAGTAGAGATAGAAGAGTTTCACGCGACATGCCCATCCCGTCATCTATGACAGAGAGGATGATCGAGTCATTTTCGAAGACCCCCTTGATATGAATGTTGAGCGGCCTTTCCTGATTCCAGACAGCATGAATAATCGCATTTTCAACAAATGGCTGGAGAGCAAGCTTAACCGTGGAGTAGGGTAAAATCGCCTGATCAATGGTATAAATGAAATTTAACTGCCCCTTGAATCGGATCAGCTGAATGGCGTTATAGCTTTGGGTTAATTTCAACTCCTCATTGATAGTCAGAACACTTTTTCCTTTGTTCAGAGATATCCGATAAAACTTGGCAAGATTTAATACCATCTCCTGAATTTGCGGATCCTGATGTTTAATCGCGAGAGAAGAGATCGAGCCCAGTGTGTTATACAGAAAATGAGGGTTAATCTGGGCCTGCAAAAGATCGAGCTCGGCTTCCTTGCTCTGCAGTTCTTTTTGATATACCTCGGTGATGAGACTTCTCAACCGGATCGTCATTTGCTGGAACGCGAAGTGAAGCTGTCCAATCTCATCACTGCCCAATTGTTCCTCATGTGTTGGTGTGAAGTCTCCGCGCTCAATCCGGCGAATCATACGGATTAAGGTCCGGATGCGTTTGCTGAACAGTGAAGCCGTAATATAAATGAGCAGCAGAGCCACACCTATAAAGGCAAGTGACACTTTAATCATAAGCTGCGACAGTGATTTGGCATCTTTAATAATACTTTCATAAGGGAAGATGGAGACGGTCTTCCAGCCATTTTTGAGTGTGTTATAGACGGCTAGTGCTTTAACGCCCTGATAGGTCGTGTCGAATCTGCCGGAAAGAGAGTCATCAAACTGTTGGTCAAGCAGTTCCGGCAACCGTGTATTGATTAATTTTTTGTCTGCAGAAGATAGAATAACACCTTGGTCATTCATGATAAAAATGTCTTTGCCTCCGGCTTCCTTCTCCATTAACGAATAGATAACCGACTCGGAAATTTGGAATACCAGCATCCCATACGGATATTGATTGCTATTATTATTCAGCAGTCTCGCAAGGGTAAACATGGCAGGTCCATCCGCCGTTTGCGGGGAGGAGAGGTGAATGATATTACCATACGACTGTTTCAGCTTCTGGACCAGCTCGGTCTCCTCAACTTCGGGTGTAATGGGCTTGATATAGTAGTTATCCTTAGGCAGAGACGGATTGTCCGAATAAATGAATGCGCTATCAAAATCAGGGTAGGCAGCCATAATGGTATCGATGCGATTGCCAATGTAATTATAAACATCCAGATAGGAAGGATCATCCTGATACTCTGTCGTCAGGTAATTGGCAAGTCGATTATCCAGATAAATGGAGGCTGAAATATGTTCATAGCTATCGAGTTTATTCTCCAGGTTTTTGGTGATCTGGGCGGTTGAATTCATCATGTTAATGTACAGCTGTTCCGTCAGCTTGGATTTGGTAAGTTCGAACGAGAAATAAACCAGCAGCATCATCGGGATAATGGTGACCAGCACAAAAACAAGAAAGAGTTTGGATCTGAAGCTTAAATCAACAAAAGGCATGTAAATGTATTTTCGGTAAAATGGACGCATGGAGCAGCCCTCTCTCAATTGAAAGTGATTACATAGAGTTCATCATAGCAGACCAAATATGGAAATCCAATAACGGTTTTCACCGAAAACATCTTTAAAAAGCGGCATTTATCGGAGAATTGAAGTATAGAAAGCAAGCGCTATCAAAATTAAGATAAAAAGGTAATCAGCTGAATCTGAATCAGGCCAATCATGATGGTATAAAGAAAGGGGAGGGCATCTGATGCATAAGGCAAGCGCTATCAAAACAGTCAGAACCAATAATCTGATCAGCAGACTAAAAGAACAAAAATGGTTATTCGTGCTTATGCTGCCTGCCTTCGTTGCAACCCTGCTGTTTTCCTACGGTCCCATGTTCGGACTGTACATGGCATTTACGAATTATCAGCCGGGAGGGGAGTCTTTTTTTAGGCAGTTTTTTCATGCAGAGTTTGTAGGCTTCCGGTGGTTTGAATATTTCTTCACAACAGGTGATTTCTATCGGGTTATGCGCAATACACTCGCAACGAGCTTGCTCACACTGTTGTTTGGGTTTCCTGCGCCAATCATCCTTGCGCTTGTCCTGAATGAAGCCAGACAGGGATTTTTCAAGCGTTTTGTACAGACGGTATCCTATTTGCCCCACTTCATCTCGTGGGTTATTGCGGCCAATATTGTCATTACACTCCTGGCTTCAGACGGTATGCTCAATAATATTCTGGTGCTGCTGGGTATTGTGGATGATCCGATCGCTTTCCTGCAAAATGGACCTTTGTTTTGGTGGATTATCGCCTTGTCGAACATGTGGAAAGAGATGGGCTTCAGCGCCATCATGTATCTTGCGGCCATTTCCTCCATTAACCCTGAACTTTATGAAGCTGCGAGGGTAGATGGGGCGAGCAGATTTAAGCAAATGTGGCATATTACTCTGCCGGCTTTGCGTCCAACCATTGTCATACTGGCTATTCTTGCGGTCGGCGGAATTCTGAATGCGGGTTTTGAACAGCAGTATCTCCTGCAAAACAACACTGTACTTGAGTATTCGGAAGTCATCGATATTTATGCCTACAAATACGGCTTGCAGAACAGCATGTTTTCATATGGAGCTGCTGTTGGAATGTTCAAATCTGTCGTTGCTTTCATACTCGTTGTTATTGTGAACCGGATCTCAAGAAAGGTGAATGATCAGGCGTTGTTCTAACCAAGAAGGAAAGGAGTGCTCATGATGTTATTGAACCGATTCGGTGATCGGATATTTAAGTTCTTTGTATATCTCATTCTGGTCCTGGTTTTACTGGTTACATTTCTGCCTTTCTGGAATATACTTGTCCTCTCCTTGAATAGCGCGGAGGATACGGTTCGTGGTGGGGTCTACTTGTGGCCACGCGTTCCAACCTTGGACAGCTACAGCCAGATTTTGAAAGACAGTGAGATTTTGAATGGGCTGTGGGTTACGGTCAAACGAACGCTGATTGGTGCACCGCTCTCGGTGCTGGTTATCACGATGCTGGCGTATCCGTTGAGCCGGCGGAATTTGGTGGGGCGCAAGGGTTGGAATTTGTACTTCATATTCACGATGTATTTTGGCGGTGGATTGATTCCCTATTACATGGTACTCAAAGCGCTGAATATGATTGATACGTTCTCCGTCTTCATTCTGCCCAGTCTGATGAATGTGTTTTACATGATTATTGTACGAACATTCATGGAGCAGCTTCCTCATGAGATTGAGGAATCGGCCAAAGTCGACGGAGCTAATGATCTTACGATTTTTTTCCGAATTGTTATGCCGCTGACCACGCCTGTACTCGCGACAGTGGGATTATTTCAGGCCATTGGACACTGGAACTCCTGGTTTGACTCTTATGCATTCACGTACAGCTTAGATTTGAAAACCTTACAAGCCGTACTTGTCAAAATCCTGAGTCAGTTTCAGACCGGTGGGATGATCTCTCAAACGCAGATGCTGGCCAACTCAGCCAAGCGAAATGCTGTTTCGAGTGACACCATACGAATGGCTGCGACCATGGTTGCTACGTTGCCAATCATTCTGGTCTATCCGTTTTTGCAGAAGTATTTTGTCAAAGGCATGACACTTGGAGCAGTAAAGAGTTAATCATTGCTGGTCTGGCTGCCAGAGAAGAACTCTCGGCGGGCACTCCTGAAAGGGGGGTGGTACAGCTTCATTGGTTTGCTCCATTATACACGCAAGTCACTTCATTCATTGGGAGGAATTAGGGTGTCAATGAAAAAGACAAAAAAATGGATGGTTATGGGTATTACTACTGCATTAGTCGTGGGCTTGCTTGCGGGATGTTCTTCGAGCGAGGGGACAGGTAGCGCAGGTACAGATGAAAAAGGAGCTGAACAAGGCCCGATTACGCTGACCTGGTTTGATGGTAATACCAAAGGTGAGCCATTCACTGATGCGGTTGCACAGCAAATCACCGAAAAAACCGGAATAGAGATCTCCATACAGCAGCCGACGGGAAACCCGACGGAGAAGCTGAGCTTGATGCTGGCGAGCGGAGATTACCCCGATGTCGTGGTGATGAGCCGCGGAGATGCCTCACTGGACAAATATATTTCTAGCGGAGCCTTCATTCCGCTTGATGAGTTAATCGAGGAATATGGAGCAGATTTAAAGCAAATGTACGGGGACACGTTGACCAAGACACGTTATACGGACGGCAAAAACTATTATCTGGCAAACTGGTACGGGCTCGACAGTGATCCAGTCTTCGGTATGCTGATGAGGCAAAGCCTGCTGGAAGAGCTTGCTCCTGAGAAAGCGGATGGATCCGAGCTGCTCACGACAGACGAGTTTGAAGCACTGCTTAAACAGTTTAAACAAAAATACAGCACGATTGATGGTAAAGAGTCGGTTCCCATGACGATGAATGGCGAGAATATGGGGGCGAATCTGGGTACCTTCAAGGGCATGTGGGGTCTAAAAACTTATTACGATAATAATGGTAGATTGCAATATGATGTTAAGGATCCTAAGTATCGTGAAATGCTGTTATATATGAACCGTCTATATCGAGAAGGGCTGATTGAGAAGGAATTCGCTATTAGCAAAACGCAAACATGGATTCAGAAGCTCACAACAGGTGCGGTATTCTCTACACCAGGCGCGTACTGGGATCCGGGCAACGGCAATGCCGCATTGAAAAAGGATGGCGGTGAGAAGAATCAATTATTCGCATATAAAGTCGTAGCTCCTGGTGTGGACCCTGCTCAAACGACCTTTGGACCGAGAAGCTCACTTGGGTGGGATGCCATTGCCATAACTAAAAATAATAAACACCCGGAAGAAACGATGAAGCTGTTCAACTATTTGGCGAGTGATGAAGGACAGCACTTGCTCCTATGGGGTAAGGAAGGCGAACAATACACCATGGTGGATGGCAAACGTCAACCTGATCCTGCATTCCTGCAGAGCTTCAAGGATAACTGGGATGAAACGGTGAAAACCAGCGGGGTTCGTAAATGGCTGTGGTTTATCAAAAACGGGTTGGATCCGAACGGACAGCCGTACGACATGGCCGTCAAATATCAGCGCAGCGAAGTGGATGAACTGGCCATCAAGAGCCTGGGCGATTCGGTATGGGATACCGCTGAATATGATAACCTCAATCCGGATGGGGGAACACCGGAAGCTCTGACTGCACAAAAGGTCAAGGATATTATGGACCAAAGCATTACTAGAGCCATTATTGCCCCGACTGAAGCGGAAGCCAATGCCATATTTGACAAAATGCTAGAGGATATGAAAAAGGCAGGGGATGAGAAAGTAGAGGATATTATTAACCAGAAATACGCTCAGCGTATGGAAGTATGGGGAACCAAGTAAGCTGCACGGAATGACGATATTGTGGAGGGCTCTCCTAAGGGAGGGCCTTTTCTTATGCATGGAACAGGCTTTTTTTGTCTAACATATTCCTTCTTCAATGTTCAAATAATGAGGGGAACGAACAAAGGAGGGAACGATGGATGAAAAAGGCCGAACGTAAAGTATGGTCCAGTACATGGACGATTCGTACTGCATGGGTGATGGTGAATATGCTGTTTATTACTTATGGAGTAAACTCGTTTACCTGTAGTGCAGAATCACTGGTCACAGAACCTGCTCAGGCAGCGGTAATGACTTCATCCCAACCACAGCTCAAACGAATGGCGATCATCATTGATGATGCGGGAAACGATATGAAAGGCACGGCGGAAATTTTGGACATGCCAGTCAAGCTGACGCTTGCGGTCATGCCGTTTTTGCCCACCACGAAAAAGGACGCTATTGCTGCACATGAAAAAGGGATGGATGTAATCGTTCACATGCCCATGGAACCCATATCAGGAAGACCTGAATGGCTCGGTCCCGGTGCGATTACATCCAGTCTCACAGACGATGAGGTCCGCGAACGAGTGGAGAAAGCCATTGATGATGTTCCCTACGCCATCGGCATGAACAATCACATGGGCTCCAAAGTTACTTCGGACAAACGAATCATGTCAATTGTGCTTGATGTTTGCCGGGAACGAGGACTGTTTTTTGTAGATAGTCGTACCAATTTCCGTTCGGTCGTGGGTGAACTCGCGGTATCCAAAGGCATGCCTCCGGTCGGTAATGATATTTTTCTGGACGACCGGAATTCGAAGCCGCATATTCGCCATCAGATGGAATTGGCAGCCAAGCGAGCCGTCGAGAAGAATATGTGCGTTGTCATTGGGCATGTTGGTCAGACGGGACTAAACACATCCAGCGTTGTTCGCGATTCCGTCACCCAGCTGAAGGGTGATATAGAGTTTGTTGGCATCGGTGATCTGGTGCGTGAAGTTTGGCACTGGCATGCTGCCCCTACACTACCGACAAATAATAAATAATGCCGTCTGCAATGGACTGGGCAATGCGCTTCTGCTCTGCAGGATCATTCATCATGGCCCGGTCCTCTGCATTGCTCAGAAATCCGGTCTCAACGATAACGGCCGGCTGTTTAATCTGATTCAGCAGGTAGAAAGGCTTGCCCCACACAACACCGCGCCGAGTGCCAAATAGATGGTTTAGCTCGGTCTGGATGGAGTCTGCCAGAAGGTAGCTCCTGCCTTCATTCTGGTAAAGGACAACTGGCCCCCTTGTAGACGATTTTGGACTCCAGTTCCCATGGATGCTGACCACAATATCCGTGCTTACTTCTTCACTGAGACTCTTGCGCTGTGCCAGATCCCTGCGATGGCGGGATCTGCTGTTCAGCCAGCGGTTTTCGTCACTAAGGGCATAATCCCCCAGCCGGTTGATGATGACAGCATATCCTTTGCTGCGAAGCAGGAGGTACACCTTTTGACTGATAGCCAGATTGATGTCTTTTTCAAGCACCCCATGATCAGACGTACCTCCATCAATACCACCATGTCCAACATCCAGCAATATAACTGGTGCAGCAAATGCGTGATGCGTGGAACGATAACTGTCACCATCCGTTACAGGCAGCAAGGAAGGACTCACGGATTTTGAGTTGGGATGAGTTGACGGAATAGCCGCGGAGGATACCTGCGCAGATAACACAAGTATAGAATTGAACGCGATCAGCGATGCCACTAACGCAGATAGCAGCTTAACCATGTGTATGCACGCTCCTTTTTCTCATAGGCATCTCTTGCAAAAGCGTATTAGGATGGATACCTTTGGCATTAGACTGTGCATTCTTGGTTTTTTCATACTCTCAGCAGCAAAAAAAATGTTTATGCATGGGCCGTTTTGCACACAATAGATGTATCGTAAGCTTGCGCATTACAGTTGAGCAGTTCACATAAATGCTCAGGTATAAAAGGAGGCAGAGATGGATGGCCAAGAGTGATGAGCTGGTGAAGTACATTACGCAGCGGGTTGTTCATTTTATGGATACACCGAAGGAAGAGCGGAAAGGGCGCTCCAAGGTAAAAGAGCCTTGGGCGATGAAATGGTTTGGCATGCTCCCCTTTGCCGTATCATTGTGGGTAGGGAAAAAGGAAAAAGCACTGGATCCACGCGGGGAAATGCAGAAGCGAAGCTCCTCTGGAAAGGGATAAACGGCTTTTAGCCACAACATAAAAAGACGCGTTCCTGATTTTGAAATCAGAGGAAGGCGTCTTATTTGTATTTGCTTGAGACTATACAAAACTCACGGCTTCACGGCTTGAAAGTATAAAAATGACCGTCGTTCATTAACGTGTCGATCAGAACGAACCGTTTTACGGAAGAATGTCCCCCAATCGCTACATATTCCATATGCTCCGAACCATCATCCATTCTCCAGATCTGATATCCGGTAACAGGAAGAGGGCCTCCATATAATACATTGCGCTCATCTGCCGAAAAGACAACGGCCTGATGGTTTTTCCACTGCTGTATCAACGGCTGTAAACTTGTTACAGGGACGGCTTCTGAAGTAATCCACAAGAGATTATCGGCAGGATCAAAATCCGGTTGCACGTGGATCGGATCCGCTGAAAAGGCTGGAATCTTGGGCACCTCATCTGTTCTGGATTGGAGTTGTACAGACAAGGATAGCGTAGGAGAAGGCGGCCGAGTATGTTCAACCCGAGATTCACGCTCCATGGCCTTTACAGCACCATTCGGTAAAGTGTCACCGTTGGTTGCATCGATATAGATGGTGCCAGCACCGGATTGCTCTACTTTCCAATAGGCAAGAAGAGGGGAGGCATAACGTAACTGGATGTCTTCTGCATGTGACAATTCCTCCAGATTCAGATGATGTCGTTGAAGAGATTGCAGCAGCAGAGAGAGGTCATATGGATTGTGTTCTCCCTGTCCGTACTCGCTTAGCTGCAGGTTCCCTGTACGGTTAGCTGTAATGATCATATATCCAACAGATGTTCCATCGATATGAGCGTTTACAAGCCAGCTGTGTGTTCCGGGACCAAGAGGCGTAAAGTCTAGCTGCGCCTGGTTCCAGCCTTGGTCCATCTGTTGTAAGGAGCCCAAGGCCTTGACCTGTTGAAGAGCAAACTGCTGAACAACAGCAGGAGCAAACTTGTCAGATGCATGGGAAGCATCGCTTTTTGCCGTCGTTAGCTGGTAGGAAAGTTCTGTGGTGGCTGCTTGCAAATCTAAGACATCTTCTGCCTGCAATGTTGTGGACAACGTAGTTAAACCCAAAAGGCACATGACACCCACGCCGGCTGCCCGGCGGATGACAAGCCATGGCCTATGGAAGATTTGGTTCACAATTAACACCTTCTTTTTCTGGAGTACATTATGACGAACAGGGACGATTATTCGCTGCACGATCACTTCTAGGTTCATTCTAGTGGACAAGCCATGCAAAGGTTGCTGTAACCTGTCGGGTGGCTGCTCATGAATAAACACTACTTTTGCCGTCATTTGCTGGAAAAGTAGTGTCTGCGTCTATCTTAAATGAAACATGCCGCTGCTTATGGCCGTGACCTTCACTTTCGGCTCATACTGCCAGATCATTTCTGTCCGGCGGGTTTCGTATTGCAGTTTCATCGCTTCACGGTCCAGAACTGCCTGGCGTGCCTTCTCCTGCTCGGTATCCGTTTCCTCATCGAAAGGGACAGCCTGTTCAGCAGCAAGTTCGGCATCCGCGTGTGTCTCCAATTTAGCCATGCCTGCGGATATTCGATTCACAGGAGGTACACCGGAGTGATCCCCCGCAGTAGACTGAATCCTCATGGCGTTCGTCACGGGCTCTTGCTTGGTGGATGCAGAATTATGACCAACTCCTCCGGAGTTGTCGTCTAACTCAACCTCAGGTGTATCCTCCCTCAGTACGGCTTCGTAATACGCATCAACCACAGCAAGTTCCAGGTCCAGTCGTGCCTTGGCTTGTTCAGCCCAACCATAATCCAGTTCCAGCAGCCGCCTGGTAAGGTGTTTCTCGAGTGCTGCTCCAGCATCCGACAGCGATACCTTGGCTGTCTGGACATGCATGTTCTCAGCCAGCCTTGGGCTGAGGTCTCGTCGGTTCAGCTTGGAACCGAATTGTTCGATAATTTCACCTGTGCGAAGGGAGATGCCAAGAAAATGGAGCTCCTCCCGTTTCAAATCACAGGCGAATTCCACTTTGAAACATACACCAAGCCATGGTTCATATACAGCTGGTGCGGCAGCGCGCAGCTGACGTTTGGGTGCCTGCTCAAACAGGTTCACGAATGCGCCGCCTTCACGGGCTGCCTCGAAGATCTGCTGCAGCCTGCGACTGCCATAGACGACGTCTTCACGTAGGATGCGGCCTGGCCCGAGCTGCGGGAGAGCTGGAGTAATGCCGAAATAGCGGCCAAGAATGGTTTCTTTAGGTGCATCTGCTCCAGAACCAGACCCAGCGCTGCCTGGGCCGACAGGTCCGCTCTGACTTGCAGAGAGCGAGGGAGATGCCTGAGCGGCTCTGGCTTCTGCTGCCTCGATGGCTTGCTGATGTGCTGCCGGATCAAATACGAACGTAAAGGACATCGTTTCCGCCGGAGCTCCAGTGCGCTCAACAAATCCCCAATAGTACGGACGGTTGGTTAAAGCCTTGTCGGCTTCCGGCGATAGTTTAACAGTTAGATGTGCAGGAGAACGCTCCATGATCTGGCATTCCATGGCTTCGAGATAGGTTGTCACATAGGCTTGAACTTCTTGGGGTGACATGGTCATGGTCAGTGTCCTCCTTTGCCCAGATCCAGAAGGGAGACGGAGGGCACTTCATCGGCGACTTCACGCTGAATGGAATTCAGCGATTGTCCTAGCGAATCCATTTTCCGGCGAATGTCATCTTCGTTCTGGGATTCGAGCATGATTTTATAGAGACTCTTTTCGATGGATTCCTTTTTCTCCAGGCGTTCCAGAATAACGTCCAGTCCGCCGATGACCATCTCGAACATGTTGATCTTTTCATGCAGCAGATTCAGAATATGTTCTTCAATTGTGCCTGTCGTCGACAGATTGTAGATATTGACGTCATTTTGCTGTCCCAGCCGATGTACCCTGCCAATTCGCTGCTCTACACGCATCGGGTTCCAGGGCAGGTCGAAATTAATCATATGGTGGCAAAATTGAAGGTTAATGCCTTCGCCACCAGCTTCGGTTGCGATCATGGCCTGAACACGACCTCGGAACAGGTCCATCATCCAGTCCTTTTTCCCCCGGTTCATGCCGCCACGATATGGAACAGCCGTAAGTCCGTTGTTGCGAAAATAATTCAGCAGATACTCCTGCGTGGCCCGGTATTCGGTGAAGATGATGACTTTCTCATTCATGTTTCGAATCAGTTCCATCGTTTTCTCGGCCTTCGTATTCTCCTTAATGGCCTTGATATGGGCAACCAGATCCCAAATTTTGTCCCGGAGCGGGGAGTCCAGCGGGAGCTTCTTGGACAGATTGACCAACGTAACAAATACTGCATCCCGGCTGCTGCACACTTCCCGCTGCAGCGTAACAAGGGAGAGCATGCTGCTCAGGTTTCCACCAGCCTCCTGATATTGATCTTTAACAAAGGAAGTTACCCCATCATAGAGTGCCTGCTCTTCAGGAGATAGCTGCAAATTCACATTGGAAACATTCCGCTTGGTGAACTGTACTGGTCCTTCACCGCGACGGTTCCGGATCATGACTTTGGACAATTCGTCCTTAAGCTGTTCCTGGTTTTTGGGGATTCGTTTATCCACGACAAAATTGGCACTAAAGTCACCTTGACGACCCAGCTGGCCCGGCTTCAGCAAGTTTATGAGATTGAACAGCTCGCTCATGTCATTTTGTACAGGTGTTGCAGTCAGCAGCAGACAATATTTTTTCCGCAGTTTCAGCATGAATTGATAGTTGGTCGTTTTTTTATTTTTGAGTTTGTGGGCTTCGTCAATAATGATCATGTCATAGTCCGTACTCAGCAAGATGTCCTTATGCGGATCTCGCTTAGCCGTATCCATGGAAGCCACAACCACTTCATTTTGCCAGGAATAGGCTTTTTTCTGTGCAACTGCGGGGATGCCAAACTTTGAATTCAGCTCTCGTACCCATTGAAGAACAAGGGATGCAGGCACGAGAATGAGGACCTTGGATACGAGACCGCGGACCATATATTCTTTCAAAATCAGACCAGCTTCTATGGTTTTTCCCAGACCGACCTCATCGGCAAGAATGGCACGGCCTGACATTTCAAATAATACTTTGCGTGCAGTGTCCATCTGGTGCGGAAGCGGCGTCAGTCCCTGCAAATGCTTCAGACACTGTATTTCATCAAAATTGGGAATCAGATTGGTCTCTTCGGCTTGAATACCAAGCTGAAAGAGTCTGTAATCTCCCCAAGGACCGCCTTTATCGAGCCGTGACTCCAATTGGGTCAGCCAGCTGCGATCGAATTCGAGCGGAACGGGCAGTTCTGCTGCAGGTTGATTCATGTGAAGCGGATGTTTCCGGTTCATGGTGATTCCTCCCCTGCCATACATGATGACGTTTTATTCGTAGCTCATAGTATGGACGAATGAGAGGCAGTTCATAACCTACCTCCAAATAAGGTGCGAATTCGAACCTTTATGTCTAAAAAAATTCACAAATTTTGAATGAGAGAGTCTGATGGCGTAAGAGTGAGCTAGTCCAAGTACAGGGCGAATAGAAAGGGAAGCTGTGACTTAAGTCACATGGAAAATCAATATATGGTGTACTATACTGAATATAAATCACTATATGTGGTGTTTTGGCATAATTTAAACACATAATAGAAATGTAATGGGATTTTTGGGGAGGCTGTTAAACATAATGAATTCGAACAAATTGTCGCACAAGTTGGAAGGACTAAGTGAAAAAATATTTTTGGACCGTTATGCCTGGAAGGATGCTGATCCAAACCATGCGAAGGTAGGAGATGTTGTACTCGTTCTGACGAAAGATGACCCGAAATTTCCGACAAAGGAAGTGGGGGAAATCATGGAACGGCAGGGTCAGACAGTGAAAGTGAAGACTCGCAGTGGAGAAACGATCCAGACGGAAGTGGAGAAGCTGACACTTAATATAGAAAAAACACCGGAGGAGATGTGGGACCGGCTCGCGAGAGCGATGGCATCTGTAGAGTCCACTCCGGAAGAACAGCAAAAGTGGCAATCCAAGTTCCGGGCTGTCCTGGACGATTGGAAGCTGGTTCCGGGAGGCCGAATTGCTGCTGGTGCGGGTGCTAGCGATGAGCTGACCCTCTTTAACTGTTATGTCATTCCTTCTCCGCAGGACAGTCGGGGCGGCATCATGAAAACGTTGACTGAAATGACGGAAATTATGGCTCGCGGTGGCGGGGTTGGCATCAACCTGTCGTCACTCCGTCCGCGTCGTGCCGTTGTTAAAGGGGTCAATGGATCTTCCAGCGGTTCGGTATCCTGGGGAGGTCTGTTCAGTTATACCACTGGATTAATTGAACAGGGAGGCAGCCGCAGGGGAGCACTTATGCTGATGATGAACGACTGGCATCCGGATGTGATGGATTTTATTACCGTCAAACAAACGATGGGGCAGGTCACCAATGCCAATCTGTCCGTATGTGTGAGCAACGCATTTATGGAAGCCGTCAAACAGGACGGGGACTGGGAACTTGTTTTTCCGGATACGAGCGATCCCGAGTATGACAACGCGTGGAACGGGGATCTGCAGCAATGGAAGGAAGCCGGGCGCGAGGTTATCCATTACCGCACAGTAAAGGCCCGGGATATATGGCGTACGATTATCGAATCGGCCTGGAAATCAGCAGAGCCGGGTGTTGTCTTTATGGAGTACTACAATCAGATGTCCAACAGCTGGTACTTTAATCCGATTATATGTACCAATCCATGCGGCGAACAAGGCCTGCCAGGATGGGGCGTCTGCAATCTATCGGCTATCAACTTATCCAAATTTTACGATGAAACCAGTCATGATGTAGCATGGCAGGAGCTGGCGGAGACGACACGCATTTCGGCCAGATTTTTGGACAATGTGATTGATGCGACACCTTATCATTTTGAGGAAAACCAGAAGAATCAGCAGCGGGAGCGCCGGGTTGGACTAGGCACGATGGGTCTCGCGGAGCTGATGATTAAGCTGCGCATCCGGTACGGCAGTCCGGAATCTCTTGAATTTCTGGATAAACTGTATGGCTTTATCGCAAAAGAAGCATACCTCGCATCAGCAGAGATTGCGGCCGAGAAGGGAGCATTCCCTGCCTTTGAAGTGGAGCCGTATTTACAGAGTGGATTCATGAAAAATCTGGTCGGGACCTATCCTGAAGTGGGAGAGGCCATTCGTAAGCAAGGCATTCGTAATGTAACGCTTATCACGCAGGCCCCAACAGGAAGTACGGGAACGATGGTGGGTACGTCGACAGGGATCGAACCCTACTTTGCGTTTAAATATTTCCGTCAAAGCCGGCTCGGTTACGATGAGCAGTTTGTCCCCATTGCCCAGGAGTGGCTGGATGAACACCCCGGCGAGGAACTTCCCGACTATTATGTAACGGCCATGGATCTGTCAGCAGAAAATCATATTCGGGTGCAGGCAGCGATTCAACAGTGGGTGGACAGCTCCATCTCGAAGACGGCCAACTGTCCGGCTGATTTTACGGTTGAAGATACGGCACAGTTGTATGAGCTTGCTTTTGATCTCGGTTGTAAGGGCGTAACGATCTACCGGGACGGCAGCCGCGATGTACAGGTCCTCTCCACGACGAAGAAGGAAGAGGCGAAGAGCGAAGTAAGTGAACAAACAAATGTGACAGATCCGGTTAAAGAAACGAGTGCTGCAAACGAAACGACAGCCTTCACGTCGACACCATCGGAGACAGGGAACAAGGGCAAAACAATTGTGGCGGCTTCGTCATCTGCCAAAGTACTGGATAAACAGTACAAGAGTCGTCCGCAGGTACTGCGGGGAGCAACGTACAAAATAAATACTCCGTTTGGCATGGCTTATATTACGATCAACGACCTGGGCGGCATTCCGGCTGAAATCTTCCTGAACGTGGGTAAAGCCGGCTCCGATGTATTCGCCATGGCGGAAGCACTGGGAAGAGTGTGCTCCCTGTTCCTGCGATATGGTGATCACGGACATAAAGTCGAACTTCTTATCAAACATCTGAAAGGCATCGGTGGTTCGGGAGCGATTGGCTTTGGTGTAAACCGGGTAGAGTCCATCGCAGATGCAGTAGCGAAAGCGCTCGAAAGCCATGTACAGAGCACCTCTCAAGAGAGTGCATCCTCTACTAATGAAGAGGCAGACCGGAGTATGAATCGAATTTCTGAATCGGCAATTGTTGACGAACCGACAGTAACCTATACAGCATCGAGAGATTTGTGTCCTTCCTGTGGTTCAGCTTCATTGATCAATATTGAAGGCTGCAAGACTTGCAGCCAATGTGGATACAGCAAATGTAATTAGAGGATAGACATCATCCAGGTTAATGTGATGAGAAGAATACAGTTAAGGGTGACCAGCACTTTGGTCGCCCTTTTTGTATGACCTGACGTAGAATCAGCGAGCTTCAAAGGATGATTCCAACTAGAGGATTCCCGGAATAAAAGAGGATTCATCCTTTTCACCTCCAGAGTCCTAGGCATCTAGAAGCATTTATGGGCAAAACTTTCAATCCGGCTGGGGATAGGTTTATAATGGATTGTGGCTGCTGAGGAAGTCGGCAGTCTTTTTGTATTGATATGGTAGTGAGGTAATATTACCCAGCCCAAGAAAAAGACTGTATTAAACGACAATTTTGGAGTATGATTTTACAGCTATATTAGCTGGCAGGAAAGGTTACATCGTTTCACCACTTTGTAACTACTGCTGTAATTTATCTCACTGCGCTTAAGCGTATAATGCTAAACGTGAGTGTTGATCGATATATTGGAAATGAATGACGAAAGGTGCAATACGTATGTTAATGACAACCAGAATCACGATGCGAAGCCAAGCTGATTTGCAGCTGCCCCAGACATCCACGATGTGGGCCCGAAGCAACAAGGAGGGGCGCGAATGTCACAAACGTTGAACAACAGGCGGCATATGAACGGATTGGATGGTCTGCGGGCCATTGCCGTGGTTGCTGTGATTGGATATCATCTTAATCTGAGTTTTATTCCCGGCGGTTTGCTCGGTGTAGGCATTTTCTTTGTTTTATCAGGTTATCTGATTACTGATATTCTTGTGTCCCAATGGCAGGAACATGGACGCATATCACTCGGTGATTTTTGGGTGAGACGAATCAGGCGTCTCGTGCCTGGCATGCTTACCATGACTGCAGTGGTCATGATTTGGATTCTCTTCACAGATCCTTCCCGGCTTGCTGCCCTGCGTGGGGACGTTATATCGGGTGTATTATACATAAGCAATTGGTGGTATATCTTCCACCAAGTATCCTATTTTGAGAGTTTCGGTCCTCCATCACCGTTCGGACATTTCTGGTCGCTTGCCGTGGAAGAGCAGTTTTACCTGGTGTGGCCGCTGCTCCTTATCCTTTCAATTAAGCTGTTCAAAAGAAAGGGATGGCTCGTAGTTTTTATTGTCGTTGCCGCTGAGTTATCCGCTGGAGCAATGGCTATTCTATATAATCCGAATCTGGACCCGAGCCGAGTATACTATGGAACGGACACGCGTGCTTTTGCCTTGCTGGCCGGGGCTGCCCTGGCTGTTGTGTGGCCAAGCCGCAAACTGTCCTCCTCCCTTGCGAGCCTTAATCGAGCGGTGCTCGATGTTTCGGGCTTGGCAGCGCTGGCCCTGCTGGTTTACATGATGCTGAACAGCAGTGAATATGAACCATCGCTCTACCAAGGGGGGATGGTACTTCAAGCCATAGCTACTACGCTGCTGGTGGCTGTGTTGGCTCATCCCTCTTCGATGCTGGGACGCCTGATTGGTGCAAAACCGCTGCGGTGGATTGGAGAGCGTTCCTATGGGCTCTATCTCTGGCATTATCCTGTAATCATCCTGACAAGTCCTGTGGTCGATACGGGAGGTTTAAATCCGGTTCGAATGATTCTGCAGGTGGCAGCAACGGTAGTGCTGGCTTCACTATCATTGAAGTTTATCGAAAATCCAATCCGCTATAACGGATTCCTTGATACCTGGTCCCGGCTATGGGGTAGAGGGCGAAACGGTATTAGTTCGCATCAGATCTGGTTGAAGCGGGGCGGAGTGGTGATGTCAGTTCTGTTTATGTGCTTCACCGTGTCACAGATGATGATTTCCACTGCAGCGAACTCCGACTCACATTCTGTATCGATGTCTACCACATTGAATGGAGAACATGCTGTGCATGAAGAGATCGGACAGGATGTTCTTCCGGCTCCTGTTGATACTGCAGGTTCCGGTCAGAAGCCGGCACCGCAGAAGAATGACAAGCCTGCAGATGATGGTGGCAATCAGCAAGACAAGCCAGCAGAGCAGACGTCGAAGCCAGAAAAGCCTTCCACAACGGAGGAACAGGCATCCGATGAAGGAGATGGAACGGCTGCTGATGAGCCGAATCAGACTGCTGGAGATGCTGCTGGAAATAAGGATCATGCCAATGATAACGGGACTGATTCTGCGGGGAACCCGGATCAGCCAGGAGATGCTTCGCAAGAGGATGGAGACAAAGCCCCCCCTGCTGAAGACGGCAAGATCCACTATACCGTGGTAGGGGATTCGGTCATCCTGGATGCCAAGCCTTATTTGGAACAACATATGTCCGGGGTACACGTGGACGGTCATGTTGGCCGTCAGATGTGGGAGGCAGCCGATGTCCTGGATGGGCTCAAACGAAACGACCAGCTCGGCAATCAGGTTGTCCTGGAACTGGGAACCAACGGTTCATTCAATTCCAAAAGCCTGGATTCCGTGCTGGATTACCTCAAGGATGAGAATCATGTATATCTGGTTACTGTCCGGGTCCCTCGTCCTTGGGAACGAACGGTTAACAGAGCACTAGACGAAGCAGCCTCATCCTACAGTAATGTTTCCCTCATTGATTGGAACAGTGCAAGCGAAGGGCACGATGAGTACTTTGAAAAAGATGGCGTTCATCTGACAAAGGAAGGCTCGGAAGCTTTTGCCGCACTTATCAAAAGCAGCATGAAATAAATTGAACTTATTCTTTTTCATACGAAATAGATTGTTTGCTTAAAGAGCTCTCACATCGAGAGCTCTTTTTGTTCTAATTACAAGTAACACGCTATTGGGTGGGGCATCCGATATTTTTCACCCCACCATCCGTGGATCGTCACCTTACGTTATGATAGCGTTACCATTTACAATGAGGGTATTCAAACAGCCAAGGGGGAGTATAGAGATGTTAAAAAGATGGCTTTCGGGTTTTGTGGCAATTGCCTTGTTTTCGATGGTACTCGCGGCCTGCAGTGGCGGTGATGCTTCGGAGGGAACGGGCAGCAGCGATAAAGTCACGGTTACGCTGTGGCATAACTGGACCGGACAGGATGCAAAGGCAGTAGCCATGCGAAAAATTATTGAAGATTTCCGGGCAGCACATCCCGATATTGAAGTGGTGGATGAGGGCTTGCCGACAGACGGCCTTAAAACAAGGCTCCGTACTGTAGCAGCTGCAAACGAAATGCCGGATTTGTTTGTGATGTGGCCGGATGCCATGACGAAAGAGTTTGTAAAAGGCGATCTGCTTCAGCCTATTAACTCAGAGCTGGATGCGAAGCCGGAGTGGAAGGACAACTTTATCCCGAATGCATTGGATGGATATACAGTTGACGGAAACATCTACTCCGTGCCGATGAATCTGGCGCCAAGTTCCTTCATTTATTACAACGAAGCACTGTTTAAACAGTATAACGTCAAAGTTCCTGAAACGTGGGCCGAATTGGAACAGGCCATTGCAACGTTTAATGAGAACAAGGTTATTCCAATGGCCCTGGGGAACAAGGCAAACTGGGTTGCACAATCGACGATCTTCAGTACATTGGCAGACCGGATTACGGGTACAGATTGGTTTCTGAAAGCAGCAGCCCAGGATGGTGCCAGTTTTACGGATCCGCAGTTTATTGAGGCGTTAAACAAAATGCAGGAGCTTGGTAACAGCAAAGCATTTCAGGATGGGTTCAACAGCATTGACGAAACCCAGATGATGCAGCTGTATTTTCAGGGGAAAGCAGCCATGGTCATGAATGGTGGATGGGCCCTGGCGAACCTGGTGAACAACGCACCTGCGGAGGTATTGGACAACACGCATATTACTATTCTTCCCCCGGTAGATGGTGGTGAGGGAGAGCCAAGAACGACATCAGGCGTTGTAGGTACCGGTCTGGGTGTAAGCAAAAAGCTGAGTGGTGCCCAAAAAGAGGCAGCCATGGAGCTGTTCTATGCCCTGGCAGGGCCTGACGGCCAAAAAGCTACGCTGGACAGCAGTACACTCGTTAGCTACAACATTGAGCTGGATAAATCCAAGGCACATCCATTGTTCATCGAATTGTACGACCTGATGCAGGAAGTGAAGATTAATCCGGTTTACGATTCCAAGCTGGGGTCTGCAACGGTTGAAGTTATTAATAATGGATTGCAGGAACTGCTGATGGGCGGCAAAGCGGAAGATATCGCTGCCAAAATTCAGGCTGCACAGGCTAATGCCGCTGGCAATTAACAGAATCGATGAGGAATAGGTTGTAGATTGAAAACGCTCGGTGATTCGTACTTCATGGGATTAACTGAGCAGTATAGCCCCTTCCCGGCAGGGGAGGGGTTTTCCGTTTCATTTGCAGGCTTTCAATGTGTGGTAGGGATATGTAAGGCATTAATGAAGGGAAGTGAAGGAATGAATGCACTGCGCAGTCGTCGCTTTATTATGCTGGGGCTTGCTCCGGCAGTCATCATATATGCATTGTTTGTATTTGTTCCGGTTGTATGGTCAGCCTATTACGGCTTCTTCAACTGGTCCGGCATCGGGGAGTCCAAATATATCGGCCTGAATAACTATGTGGAGATCTGGCATGACCCGGTATTCTGGCGGGCACTGAAAAATAACGTCATTTTTGTACTGGCCTCCGTGTTCGGTCAGATTCCGTTAGCGCTGATGCTCGCGGTCATTTTACACAAAAGCAATCCGCTGCAGCGCTTCCTGCGCTCTGCTGTCTTCCTGCCCATGGTCTTGTCTACCGTCGTTATCGGCATGATCTGGCAGTATATCTATCATCCACAGATCGGGATCCTGAACTTCCTGCTGGATGCGCTCGGCCTGGAGAGCTGGAAGCTGCAATGGCTTTCTGACGACAAAATTGCCATCTTCTCTCTCGTACCGCCACTGCTGTGGAGCTTCGTTGGTTTGTACCTTATTATTTTCATCTCTGCACTGCAAAACATTCCTGGTGAAATTCATGATGCTGCCAAAATTGACGGCGCTTCGGGCATCCGTAAGCTGGTATCGATCTCACTGCCCATGATCTGGGGTACCGTGCAGGTTGCGATCATTCTGTGTATTTCGGGCAGTCTGAAATCGTTTGATCTGGTGTACATCATGACCAAAGGTGGTCCGGCTCATGCAACCGAGCTGCTCGCTACGTATATGTATAATTCAACCTTTACAACCTACCGTTACGGTTTCGGTAGTGCAATCTCGACAACCATCGTATTGATCTCCTTGCTGCTTATCGGAACAAGCCAGTGGGTGACCAGTCGCAAAAGAAAAGAGAATTAAACGAGAGGGGGAACTGTAATGAGTACGACACCTGTAATGATGCCATCACCAGGAAGAGCCTCAGGCCATCCGGTTCGCCGGCTGCGCAGCGGAATTGTTTGGACGCTGCTGACGGTGTATGGTATTTTAACATTGTATCCGTTTTACTGGCTTGTGATCAGTGCGTTCAAAACGAATGAAGATTTCTACAGCAGGCCATTTGGTTTGCCGGCCCAATGGAATGTAGCCAATTTCAGCAATGCGTGGGAAAGCTCCAGATTGGGTACAGCATTTGGCAACTCACTGGTGGTATCATTGGGATCATTGATTTTGACTTTGTTTATTGCAGCTCTAGCCTCATTCATACTGTCACGATTCCAGTTCCGCTGGAAAGGGCTGGTCATGACCTTTTTCGTTGTAGGCATGCTGATTCCCATTCATAGCACATTGGTTCCTTTGTTCATTCTGATGAAGCAGATGTCCCTATTGAATACGTATTGGGCATTAATCCTGCCGTATACGGCCTTTGCTTTGCCAACGGCCATCTTTGTACTAACGGCATATCTGACGAGTGTACCACGCGACATTGAAGAGGCAGCGTTTATCGATGGAACAGGTCTGTGGGGACTGTTTACCCGGATCATGCTTCCGATGTCAGTGCCTGCCTTGTCTACCGTTACGATTCTGAGTTTTTTGCATGCTTGGAATGACTTTTCGTTCGCACTTGTATTCATTAACAAGACAGGATTGAAAACGTTACCGCTGGCGATTGCGAATTTCGCGGACGGATACCAGACGGATTATGGATTAACGCTGGCCGCCATGACACTGTCGGTTATTCCGACCATAATTCTATATTTTGTTTTTCAGGAACAGGTGATGAAAGGCATGACGGCTGGAGCGGTTAAGGGTTAAACGAAGGCGCATCCAGAGGAGGAAAAGAATTGGGAAGCTGGCTCACATCATCGCTGCAGAGGAAGCTCTCGGTTGTCGTAACTGCCTCCATGATCGTGCCGCTGCTGGCGCTGGGTCTGTTCGCATTTCTGATCTCTTCCCGCATTACCGAGCAGAAGACGAAGCTGTCCGGTATGGACACGCTGAAACAGGTGGAAGCCAATCTTCGCTACATGCTTCAGGACGCCGAGAATATTTCGATTTTCCTGATTGGAGAGCGCGATATTCAGCAGTATCTGAGCCGAAATGAAGATCATGAACTGGACCGCGTGGATATTGTCGGCAGGATGACCAATCTGGCGGCGTCTAAAAAATATATTGCGAATATAGCGATATATCCGGATCGGTTTGATGCTGTTCTGACAACGGCTACCTGGTATGAACCGGGTACTTCCGATCCGCCAGCTCCTGCTGGCGATGCGGTAAAAATGTGGACCGGCGTCTACCCGGTTCGCAACTATGCAGGCATACAAAATGTGATCACGTTGGTGCGTCCCATCCGCAGCATTCATGATTATCGACCCATCGGATGGCTCGCGATCAGCCTGGATGAAAAGGCCATTTCCAAAGACTGGGCTGCGCTCGGACTAGGCAGAGGTGAAGGGCGTCTGGAGCTGGTCGGACAATCCGGAGAGATCCTGTCCTCCATGGATAAATCCCGGCTTGGGCAGACTCTGGAGCAGGTCGAGCCTGAATTGCAGACGCTGATTCGGCAGAGTGAGAGCGGGACGACTACGTATGGCAGCGGAGAAAACAAACGGACACTGCTCTATTACCCGGAACAGCTGACTGGATGGACCTTGACTGGAACAGTTCCTTACGACCAATACAAGTCGGAGAACGGTTATATTCTGATTCTCACGGCTGTAGCCGTGGTGGCTTCTGCTGTCATCTGTGCAGGGCTGGTCTGGTTTACCGTCCGCCGCGTGACAAGGCCGCTCCGTGTGCTCACCAGGCACCTGTCCCGTATTGACCCGGATCGGCCGCTGCCCTTGTTTCGATCTGAAAGTGATGATGAGATCGGCAGACTGGGAGAGAGCTACAATCTGCTCGGTGCACATATCGAGAGCCTGAAGGAAGAGGTTATACAAGGTGAAGCCCGCAAGAAAGAAGCTGATCTCAGGGCACTTCAGGCACAGATCAATCCGCACTTTCTGTATAATACCCTTTCGTCCATTCACTGGATTGCACTGATGTCAAAAGAGAGCCGGATTGCGGATATGGTCGAAGGTTTAAGTGATTTCCTGCGCATCAGCCTGAATAACGGCAAGGATTTCTGTCCTGTTGGACAGGAGATTGCCCATATCCAGCATTATGTACGGGTGCAGTCCATCCGCTTCCCTGATAAATTTTCGGTGCACTATATTGTGGATCCTGCACTGGAGCAGCGGATGATGCTGAAGCTTCTGCTGCAGCCGCTCGTTGAGAATGCCATGGTACATGGTATTCAGCCCAAGAATGGTCCGGGAACGATCACCATCATGATTCGTCAAGATCAGGATGAAGCACGAATGAACGTATTGGTGCTGGATGATGGTGTCGGCATGGACCAGGAGAGGCTGGAACAGCTGAAGGAAAAACTGCCAGAAGTGAATCCCACTGCTGGTGGCTATGGAATCCACAACGTTAATGAGAGATTGCTGCTCCATTATGGTGCGGCTTCTCAACTTGAAATGGACAGCCGTGTCGGTGGAGGGACCCGTATTTCATTTTCCATACCCTTTCTGGAGGAATCGCCATGAGACTACTGATTGTCGATGATGAAGTGATCATTCGCACCGGACTTGCCAGCGTTATTGCCTGGGGCGAGCTGGGGATTGATCTCCTTACACCAGCAGCCTCGGCTGAAGAAGCGTTGTCCCGGTTGGCTGAGGAGCGTCCGCACATTCTGATGACTGACATCCGCATGACTGGCAAGACAGGGCTTGAACTTGCAAATGAAGGACTGCAATTGCTGCCTGAGATGGAGGTCATTATTTTGTCAGGCTACGATGACTTCTCTTATGCACAGCAGGCGATTCGGCAGGGTGTGACGGATTATCTGTTAAAAACGAGCAAACCGGAAGAGATCATCAAAACGGTTCTCCAGGCCAAGCAAAGAGTTATGGACCGCTGGACAGAAAAGTCCAAGGAAGGGCGACTTTTACAGGAGAATAAACAGCGATTGTTTGAACGGTGGGTTATTGACGGTGATGTGATTACAGGTTCGTGTCCAGCATTTTTGAAGCCGGGCGTGGCGGAGTCTGCTGGTGTATCATGGGACGGCAGTCAGGTCTATCAGCAGGTTGTATTTGTTATTCGTGCGCAAGGATGGAGTCGCTCTTCTGCTGCACTTCTGAGATTTGCCGTGCAAAATATGCTGGAGGATATGCTGCCTGGTGCAGCGACACATATTCATAAGGAACAGATTATTGGTGTAATGCAGATAATGAGCAGGCAGCAGGAATTGCTGAACACGTTGGGAACGGTAGTTAATCATATGGAGCAGCTCTTGAAATGTACGCTCCGTGCAGCTGTAGGGCATCCGGTTAGTGGCGAGGTACACCTTCACGAAAGCTATTTAACAGCATCCGCAGCGTATCAATATATGAGTCTGCTTGACGATAAAATTTGGAGCATCGAGCATGTGAAAAACCGCAAGGGTGGTAAAACATTACTTACGCATGAAGAGGAAACCGTGCTGGGGACCCTTTTGCTCGATAATGACCCTGTCACGCTCACCACATGGACACGGGAGCTTGTGAAAGAACTCGTGTTGGACCCGGAGGTAACACCAGAATCGTTCAATGCCTGTTTGCATTCCGCGGTCATTGCAGGACAACGCTGGCTGGTTCGCACGATGCGTGCAATAGGAAGAGAAGAGCCTGCGCGATATGACCCATGGGTGCCGGAACCTGATGCAGATGCTGCGGAGCTTCAGGATATGCTGTTTCACCATTTATATGGTCTGATGCATACATATTATAGCCAAATGGGTCAAGGGCAGGCTTCGCATGTGCAAAAGGCCATTGCCTACATGGAATCCGGGTTGGCTCAAGAAATCAGTCTACAGCAGGTGGCTGGCCAAATCCATTTGCACCCGGGACATCTCAGTGAACTGTTCAAGAAAGAGACAGGTACAACGTTTGGGGATTTTGTAACGAATATGCGTATCCGGCGGGCCATGGAGATGCTGGCAGTCTCTCCTGCAAAAGTCAGTGAAGTGGCTGCCATGAGTGGGTATGAAGACGTAAAATACTTTAGCAGGCTGTTCAAAAAACATACAGGCAAGACCCCGAGTGAATTTCGCGAAGAGACGTATGCATTCAAGCCTTCAGGAAGTTAGCAGGCACGAATGGTTGTCGTTGTTTCTGCAAACGTTTTCGATAATGTGGAATGATTCAGGGATCTGGGGAGTGAGGCATATGATGAAGAAGAGTGATTCAAGTCAGGATTTGTCAGGTCAATGGAAGATCCAGCATTTTGAAGCCTTGGAAAAACGGACGATGGACATTGCAGCTGCTGCACTGGATGACCGTTTCTGGATCGGGGCGGAAGTGCCAGGGGATGTTCATTCGGCCTTGGTGGCGAGGAGCATAATTGATCCGCCATACTACGGGCATAACGATGCCAAGAGCCGTTGGATCGAGCAAAAGGAATGGTGGTATCGTACCAACTTTAACCTGGTGAAGGCAGAAGAGGATCAGGAACATTTCGAGCTTGTCTTCGAAGGTTTGGATACGTTTGCAACAGTCTATGTGAACGGACATGAGGTGGGGAAAACAGCCAATATGCTCATGTCCCATACCTTCAATGTTACGACACTGGTCCGCCATGGGTGGAACGCCATTGCAGTTCGATTCGATCCGCTGTTTCTGCACAACCGGGACAAAGAGACATTCGATTGGTCATCCTATACGAAGGAACGGCCTTGGCTGCGCAAGGCAGCGATGAATTTCGGCTGGGACTGGGGACCGCGCATGGTTACTGTGGGCATCTGGGGTGCAGTCCGGTTGGAGAGACACAAGATAGCAAAGCTGGATAGTGTGTTTGCCCGGACCAAGTCTGTCAGCCAAGAACAGGCAATTATCGACGTTACGGCAAAAGTGAAATCGGTGATGTCCTTCCGAAACAGACAGCAGCTGAAGCAAGCTGTGGTCACGACATGTGATGTCCGCTTGTTGGATGCGGGCGGTGAGGAAGTGATTCAAGCTGCTGCGCTGACTGTCCAAGGCGGACAGGCGGATACAACACTGGCTGTGCCTTCACCGCGATTGTGGTGGACGCATGATCTGGGTGAACCGTATTTGTATACACTGGAGGTAGTCCTATACGCAGATGGAATTGAAGTAGACCGTTATCACGAGCCCTATGGAATTCGAACCATTGAACTTGCCCTCCACAATGAACAGGGAGAAGACGCGTTTGCTTTTATACTGAACGGAATCAAAATGTATGCCAAGGGAGCAAACTGGATACCCGCTGATCATCTAATTGGTGCTATTCCCGACTCAAGATATCGGGAGCTCATTGAGCTGACCGTCGAAGGAAACATGAATATGCTGCGGGTGTGGGCAGGCGGTATCTATGAGAAGGATGTCTTTTATGATGAGTGCGATCGGCAAGGGGTGCTGGTGTGGCAGGATTTTGCCTTTGCCAATGCATTATTTCCTGACTTCAATCAAGATTTTATGGAGAATGTCAGATGCGAAGTTGAAAATAATGTGATCAGGCTGCGGAACCGGGCATCCCTTGCCCTCTGGTGCGGCAATAACGAGATTGACTGGCTTTACGATATGAAGTCTGCCAGCGGAGACATCACCAGTCCTTTCTATGGGGAGCTGATCTATCATGAGCTGATTCCTGAGGCTCTGGAACGTCTGGATCCGTCCCGTCCGTATTGGCCCTCTTCACCGTTTGGAGACAAGGATGGCAATGATGCCAATGATCCGGATGTTGGTGACCGTCACAACTGGCAGGTTTGGCATGGTTCCGTTTACCCAAGAAAACACAGTGAACCACCGCTGCTCGACTACAGCATTGAGGGCGTAACATTTAAAAATTATAAAAAGGACTATGCCTTGTTCAGCAGTGAATTCGGTATGCATGCTTCGGCCAACCGTTATACGCTGGAGAAAAATATGCCTGAAGGGCAGTTCTACTGGGGAAGTCCGGAGATGGCCTATCGCAACAAGGATACCAATCACCAAAAGGGCATTCTTTTGATGGAAGGCTACACGGGCATTCCACAAACGATTGAAGAATACATGAATTATTCGATGCTGACTCAAGCGGAAGGCTTACGGTACGGAATCGAACATTTCCGGAGGATCAATCACCGGAATAGTGGCGCGCTTGTGTGGCAGCTAAACGATAGCTGGCCGGGAACGAGCTGGTCCATGATTGATTATGAGCTGCTGCCCAAGGCATCCTTTTATTATGGGAAGACCTTCTTCCATCCGATCCTACTGTCACTGGAGCATGAGCCAGGCGATCCGCTTGCATTGTGGGTCGTGAACGATAAACTTGAGGGGTTACAGGGACATCTTCGGATTAATGTATATCAGCTGAATGGGGAGAAAGTATATTCGGATACACTGCAGGTGGAGGTTGAACCCCAATCTTCTTCAAAGGTTGGAGTATTAAGTGAAGCAGCAGTGCTGCAGGGCAGACGTGCCGAAGAAGTCTTGATTGAACTCGTATCGGAAGGATTTGCTGCCCCGCTTAACCGATATTTCCTGCGTGATCCGAAGGATATCGCGCTGCCGTTGTCCCAGCTGAGTGTACATGTCAATGAGGAGGAGCAGTCTGTTACCGTTACAGCCAGCGGTGCCATCGCAAGGTTGGTTAAACTGGAGCTTCCGCTGGGACGTGTGCGATTCAGTGACAACTATTTCGACTTGCTTCCAGGGGAGAGCCGCACGGTGTATTTGCGCCATCCAGAGACGAGGTCGCTGCCCCTGAATGAGCTTCGGGTAAGTGCAATGAACGGTCGCGAAATATAATTGCAAAATGAGCAAAAACATGCCGATGGCCTTTGAACAGAAGCCATCGGCATGTTTGATATGAATTAAATGTTATCGATTTCGAGCGGTTGGTAGCGCATGGATTCGTAACGCTGTTGAAAGGAGGATTCCATCTCCACCTGACGAGCAAGCTGTTGTTTCACTTTGCTGCTGCGAATCACCTGAAGCTGCTTCAATAGGTCCATTGATTGAAATTGATCAGAGGCCATCTGAATGATAATTTCGGCAAGTACATCGGCATCTTCTAGGGCTGCATTGAGCCCAAAGGCTCCTGTAGGCGTCATGGTATGTGCCGCATCACCGAGCAGAACCACATTGTCCTGAGTCCATGACTCGCTATAACTGCTCTCTACGGATAACAGTACAAAATCGCTCCAGGTCTGAATATGTGCAGCAACCGATTCCGCGAGACAAGGGAAGGCTTCAACGAGTTTCTCCACAAAAGGGGCGAAGGGCTGCTCACGCAGCTTGGAGAAGGAACCCTGTGGAATATTCCAGCCAATCTGTACATACCCGCCGTATTGGGAGAACAGCGCCAGCTGCTGACCGTTCATGCTCGCCATACGAACGGCTGGTTCCCAGCCTACAGGCGCGGGAATTCGGGCCCATAACAGATCATACCCATGCTTGCGTATATCCGGGGTGAGGCCAGCGTATTTTCGTACAGCAGAATATCTCCCGTCCGCTCCGACAATAATGGCTGCTTCTATAGAATCGGGAACACCATTTTGCCGAACATTGATGCCTACTGTTTTTCCTGTCTTATCTCTAAGCAGTCCGGTCATCACCGTATTAAATAGTACCTTCTCGTGATTGTGCGGCAGGGCCTGTGATTGTGAAACAATATAATCCAGCAGGTGATCCTGTGGTACGTGGATGCCCACATGCGTTTCTCCCTCACCAGGGTAAACCGTGTGGATAATCTGTCCGTTCTCCCAGTATTGAATCTGCTCCAAAGGCATGGCTCCAAGCTGTGCTACTCCCGAATAGAGTCCATGTTTGCTCAGCACAGCTTCACCGTCCTGGTTAAGCAGTTCACCGCGAAATGACTTGTGCAGATGAGGTTGACGTTCAATTAGTGCTGTTGATATTCCTTGGCGGTTCAACAAGTAAGACAGGAGGGCGCCGCCTGGTCCGGCTCCAACAATACAGACGTCTACTTGTAACGGATTATTGTCATTCATATATATAATTCCCTTGCTATGTTATTATATTACTTTCTGATAACAAATTTATAAAAATTATTAAGTAACTAAAAGTAACTTTAAGATACTAGTTATTATAAACAAACACACTTCATTTTTGCAATAGGCAGTTGTGACTTTGCTTAGAAGGTGGACTCAAGCCTGCGCTGTTTTCCCGCTTCTTGAAGAAAGGGCAGGCTTGAGAACAAAAGGTGAGATACATCCTCCCGAATGGAACACGGTCTAGGTGATCAGACGATTGGTGATTCGGGCGACACGTTCTCCAAGTGCTTTGCCAAGAGCAATTCCTTGATCGCTTAACAGAACATCACTATCCACTGGGCAGGTAACTCCAACGCCATAATAAGAACCATATAAAGCGTTGTCAGCAAAGTTTCCTGGCAGCCCGGTTATAATCATTCCCTGATGCAGCATTGGGGTCAGCAGATGAAGTAATGCTGATTCGAGCCCTCCATGTTCTGTGGCAATCGTACAGAATACAGCACCTACTTTATCCACGAGTTTTCCCTGAGCCCATAGGTAACCCAGCTTGTCGATCCATTTTTTCAGACCGGAGCTGATAGAACCAAAATGACCTGGACATCCCCATATAATGGCGTCCATTTCCACCAGCTTGTATACATCTGCTTCTTCGGTGGAGTGCAGATGAACGGTGGCCCCGTGCACACTGGCTGCCCCGGCTGCAATCGCCTCAGCCAGCGCCTGTGTATGACCGCCCTCGCTATCGAAAACAATATAAATATTCAAGCTCCATTACCTCCTCAAAATGCATCATTTATCATGCTATGAGGTAGCTTGTCACATGTATCGCAAAAATAAGCATGAACTTTACAAACAGCAATGGATCCATGGAGCAAGCGTATTTTTCACAAACAAAAAAGTACAAATATGTTACAATGTTAGGAAGGTTATGATGAAAGGCAGGAGGAACATTTATGAGCCTGGATACGGAGCAAAACTCTCAATTGGCAAACATTGATCAATTGTTGGAGGCCTTCTTCAGATATAAAAATAAGGTATTGGACCAGCAGCAGAAAACAGAAACAAACTGCAAACTGAATCCGACTAAGAGTCATATATTGGGCATGCTTTTAAGGGAACAGCGCTGTATGGCTGTTGATGTGGCAAGGCAGCTCAGCTTATCATCTGGCGCTACCACCATTGTTTTGAATCAGCTGGAGAGTGAAGGGTTGATTCAGCGGGTACGCAGTGAAGAGGATCGAAGAATTGTGTGGTTATCCCTGACGGAAGATGGAGAGCAGCTGGCCAAATCCCTGACTGCAAACCGTGGACGTATGACATGGGAACTGTTACAAGCGCTTACGGAAGAAGAACAGCAGCAGATGATAGGCATGCTTAAGAAAATTGAACTGAAGCTGCTCGAAAAAATGAAGGTTTTGGAACAAACACATCGTTAAAATGGCATTGAAGCGTCAGTCTTCAAAGGTTCGCCCCGGGTTGGGACGAATGTTGAAGGCTGACGTTTTTTCATGTTATAAGCTGATGATTACAGGTGGAATCGTTCAATGTGATCCATTAGGCCAATCTCCATCAGGATTTCTTTTTGTTTATGTCCGAGCAGGTCAAAATGGGGAAAAGGCTGACGTCGATGGATATAGCGCGGATCAAGGCCATGTTCCAGACACCATTGTTCAAGGCGTTCCAGATTCGAGCAGCCTACTTTGGTTACGCTTGTAATGCCCGGGAAACGCGGGTCTATCCAAAAATGAGTAAGATAAGCAAGTTCGCCGCGTGATACACGGTCTTTCCATTCTGACAACTCCTGCCGATTAATTCCAAATGCCATAGTTACCATGTTCCTTTCCAAACGGGTATTGTCCTGAGCATATTGTAACATCTTATAAACAAATGCAAACTGAATTGTTACTCTGAGCTACTTGACTTCACTAACTGGGTAATGGATATGACAACATTTTTATAACAAAAACGGATATATGTTAAAATAAGACTACTCCGATTGGGTTTATTACTTCATTTAGGGAAAGGGATTACCATCATGGAATTGTTTATTGCGGTACTTGTATTGCTGGTACTCATCGGTTTATCGAACATCCTGAACCGGTTTGTACCTTTCATCCCGGTTCCGCTCATTCAGATTGTCCTCGGCGTAGCCATTGCGCTTCTTCCTGCAGGGGTACATCTGCCACTGAATCCGGAACTGTTTTTTGTGCTCTTTATCGCGCCTTTGTTATACAACGATGGCAAACGAACACCAAGGCATGAACTGTGGAATTTAAGGGCTCCCATTCTGCTGCTGGCACTCGGTTTGGTCTTTGTTACCGTAGTTGTGGCTGGTTATGCCATTCACTGGCTGATTCCCTCTATTCCGCTGCCTGCCGCTTTCGCCCTTGCAGCCATCCTGTCCCCAACCGATGCGGTTGCCGTTGGCGCCATGGCAGGGCGTGTACATCTGCCCAAAAGCATACATAGACTTCTCGAAGGCGAAGCTTTGATGAATGATGCATCGGGCCTGGTCGCATTTAAATTTGCCATCGCAGCAACGGTTACAGGCGTTTTCTCGTTGGCAGAGGCTTCATTCAGCTTTCTCATCATTGCCATTGGTGGACTGCTGGTAGGTGCGCTATTATCCTTTCTGCTCATTCGGCTCGGTGTATGGATCCGGCGTTTGGGTATGGAAGACGTCACCGTGCATATGCTGCTGCAGATCCTTACGCCATTCGTTATTTATCTAGTGAGTGAAGAAATTGGCGTCTCAGGCATTTTGGCCGTTGTGGCGGGAGGTATTATCCATGCCATAGAACGTGACCGGACTGAATCGGTTCAGTTGAAGATGCAGGTAGTCTCTGCAAGCACATGGTCCGTTATTTTATTTATTCTGAATGGTTTGGTGTTTGTCATTCTGGGTGTCCAGATTCCGGATGTGCTGAATACAATCTTCAAGAATGTGACCTTTAACAATTTACAAGTTTTGGGGTATGTAGGATTAATATCCGTATTGTTGTTACTTCTTCGTTTTGTCTGGATCTATCTGTTCTGGCAGGGGAACGAGTGGTTCCGCAAGAAGTCCCCGATTGGAAAACCAAGGTTAAAAGAGATGACCATTATCTCCCTGTCGGGTGTGAGAGGCGCAGTAACCCTTGCGGGTGCATTCTCCATTCCGTATGTGCTTCAGGACGGATCCCCTTTCCCGGAACGGGACTTGATCATATTCCTGGCAGCCGGGGTTATTCTGTTTACGTTAATCGCTGCAAGCGTGTTTCTTCCAGTACTCGCCAAGAATGATGAAAAGGCTGCTGATGGCTCTCAGCAAACGACAGAGCGAAAGGCACAGGACATCATGCTTAATGCGGCCATTCGGGCAGTCAAGTCCGAGATGACCGACGAGAACAAAGCCGCAGCACTTGCTGTAGTCTCTGATTTATCGAAATACATCAGGCAGGCTGCAGGACAGATGACGGCGGGCAAACGCAAGGACATCATGAAGCAGGAAACGGCCATTAACCTGATTGGCACGCGTGCGGAGCGCAAGGAAATTGAAAATATGATGGATGAGAACGTCATTGCATCCGAAGCGGCGTTTAAATGTAACAGCTGGCTGGACCGTAAGGAAATGATGCTGGCTAACCGCACCAACACGCAGATGATGTTCTCCATTAGTGAGATCGGACGTGTGCTCGGTCATCTGTTTACGAATCGCTCGGAGAAGCCCGAGCAGCCGTTCATGTTAGAGAATGCAGATCAGTTTCGACAGGTTAAGCTTCGTACTTCGGAAGCGGCTATCAAAGCCATTCGGGCTCATATGAACGACGGCAATCGGCCTGTGGCGCTGTCCGTGATTGCTAAGTATGAGCGGGTGATCGCCAGACTGAGAAGCTGGAATAAGGGGAAGACCGAAGATCCGTTCAATCAGGAGAAGCTTGAGCTGCAAATGGTAGCCATTCAAGAGCAGCGTAATACGGTACAACAGTTGTATGAGAATGGAGAGATCAATCGAGACGTGGCTGCGAAGCTCCGCCGATTTATCAATGATGTTGAAGCGACCGTACTGAAAAATAGCTAATCCGATAAATCCGATATTTTAAATGTAAAAATGACTCTGATATAATGGATTCACCGCAGGATGAACTACTTAAGATAACCATTTAGCCAATGCTCAGGAAAAGGAGATGGATGAATTATGGCACAGCAACAGACTCGCCTGGGGAAAACGGATTTGCTCGTTAACCCAATTGGATTGGGTGCAAACGCAGTAGGGGGACATAATATCTACCCGGATATGCTGAACGATGAAACAGGCAAGGAAGTGGTTCGTACAGCGCTGAAACAAGGGATTAACTTTGTGGATACGGCTTTCATTTATGGACCTGAACATTCAGAGCGTTTAATTGGAGAGGTACTTAAGGAAACGGGGCAGCGTCACCAAACGATTATCGCCACCAAGGCAGCCCACAAATTCGTGGATGGCAGCGTGGTGATGGATAACTCTCCTGCTTTTCTGAAAGCTTCTGTGGATGAAGCCTTGAAACGTCTTCAGACGGATTACATCGACTTGTTTTACATCCATTTTCCGGACGAGCAGACACCGAAGGATGAAGCAGTAGGTGCACTAAAACAACTGAAAGACGATGGTAAAATCCGCGCAATCGGTGTATCCAACTTCTCCATCGAACAGCTGCGAGAAGCGAATCGGGATGGTTATGTGGATGTGCTGCAATCCGAATACAATCTGTTCAAACGAGAGGCTGAGAAAGAACTGCTTCCGTACACAGCAGAGCATGAAATTTCTTTTGTTCCATACTTTCCGCTGGCAGCCGGACTGCTGGGTGGTAAATATAATCGGGATACGACATTCCAGGATGGACGGGCCAAAAATCCGCTGTTCACTGGTGAAAACTTTATCCGCAATCTGGACAAAGTGGAACAGCTCCGCAGCATTGCCGAATCCAAAAATGCCGAGGTTGCACATCTCGTGCTGGCCTGGTACCTGACTCAGCCTTCGATTGATGCACTCATTCCAGGGGCGAAGAAACCGGAGCAGGTCATTAACAATCTGAAAACCTTAGATGTAACGTTGTCTGCCGAGGAAATCGCAGTGATTGACCAGATTTTCCGTTAAATAGTTCCGGCATTTCGGGAAATGCTAATAGGGAGTTTACGTTTGACGATAAAGAGAGGACTTAAACATGAACCTGAAGGCAGCCCGAACGATCGGATTGTTCACCCTGATTCTCATGCTAGGCACCAGTTCTGCCTATGCGAAGCCGGTACAGAAGAATCGTCAATATTACGAGGAACGAGGAGAGATTGTCTGGGAGGTCCCTACCCATGACAAGCTCATTGCGTTGACCTTCGATGATGGTCCTGATCCGGTGCAGACCCCGCAGATACTGGCTTTGCTTAAGCAGTACCAAGCTAAGGGCACTTTTTTCGTACTGGGTAAATGGGCGGAAAAGTATCCTGAGCTGGTCATGCAGGAACAGCATGAAGGACATGAAGTGGCCAATCATACTTATGCACACACTTATGCGGTCAAATCCACAGCCAGGGACAAGTTTACGCAGGATATGGTGGCTGCTGAGCAATCCATTACGGATGCCGGGGTACCACGACCGCTGCTGTTCCGACCGCCCGGAGGATTTTACAATGACATGGTCATTGATGTTGCCAAACAAAAAGGTTATACCATTGTGTTATGGTCCTGGCATCAGGACACCCGGGACTGGGCTTCTCCTGGGGTAGCAGCCATTACAAACAAGGTTCTGAAAAATGCACGCAATGGGGACATCGTGCTGTTTCATGACAAGGTGGAGGGAAGGGCCCAGACCGTTGCTGCCCTAAAAGTAATCCTTCCCAAGCTTCAGCAAGAGGGATACCGCTTTGTCACCGTATCAGAACTGCTTGCAGTGAAGGCAAAAGAAGCAACAAAGGATGGCGTTTCCTTTAAATAGCGCTCCTAATACTTTAACAAAAGCCGCCGGTTTCTCTTAGGAGAGACCGGCGGCTTTTGTTATGTTTCCGGAATATGATTATTGTTCTGTCTTCACCGCACGAGGGCGGGCTCTTGCCCGCCGCAGAAACAGCGACAGGAGTAGACCAATAATGGAAATCCAGGTGGCAACAATAAAGGCATCGTTAATGCCTTCAATCGTCGAGGTCTGAACTGCGATACCGTATAGCTGCTGTAACGCCAGTGAAGAACCTTGTTCAGATGGCACGCCTGCTACGGCAGCCATCTGCGAACCTAGGAGCCCGACTTGTTCAGTCAGGGGCACATTGGTTGTCGTGACCGTATTGCTGTAGTCAGCCAAATGAATGCCTGACCGTGTAGCCATAACGGTAATCAGCAGGGCTGTTCCAATCGAGCCAGCTACCTGCCTTATCGTGTTGGACATGGCTGTACCGTGACTGGTCAGATGAGGGGGTAACTGGTTTAGGCCCTCGGTCTGCACGGACATCATCAGCATGGACATGCCGAAGCTCCGAAGAGTATACAGCATCATAATGTGACCATAAGGGGTTTCCCCGGTCAATTTACTGAACTCAAAGGTAGAGAATGCCGTGATCAGCAAGCCGACAATGGCTAGTGGCCGGGAGCCGATCCGGTCGAATAGTGCTCCTGATATGGGTGACATAACCCCCATCAGCAGTGCACCTGGCAGCAGCAAGAGACCCGATTGCAAAGGGGAAAATCCTCTTATATTTTGCAGATAGATGGGTAACAGAAGCATCCCCCCGAAAAGGGCCATGTTGATGGTAGCACTGACTAGTGTGGAGATGGTAAAAATATCGTATTTAAACACACGAAACTCCAGCAGGGGATGTTTCATTGCCGTTTCCCTGAGAACAAAGAACGTGATGAACAGAATACCGATGATCAAGGTCAACAGTACAATTGCACTGCTCCATCCCTTGTCGCCGGCAGAACTGAATCCATACAGCAGAAATCCGAATCCGATCGTTGAAAAGAGCGCACCGTACGCATCGAATTTGGGAGAACTGAGCTTGGACACATTTCGCAGCCAGAGAAAAGCAAACAGGATATCGAGCAAAGCCAGCGGGATAACCATGTAGAACAGAATGCGCCAAGTGTAGTGCTCCACGATCCAGCCTGACAGGGTAGGACCAATAGCTGGAGCAAACATCATGGCGATCCCCATGGTGCCCATCGCTGTTCCCCGTTTTTCGGTTGGAAATACGGTTAAAAATACGTTCATAACCAGCGGCATGATAATGCCGGCACCACTGGCCTGTACAATACGCCCAATTAGCATGACTGTAAATCCCGGACTGATTGCGCAGATGGCAGAGCCAACGGTGAACAGCAGCATCGCTGTGGTGAACAGTTTACGGGTCCCGAATGACTCAATCAGATAGGCTGTTATGGGGATGAGAACCCCATTCACGAGCAAATAGGCAGTGGATAGCCATTGCACTGTTGTGGCCGAGACGTTGAAGTCATTCATCAGATGGGGGATCGCCACATTAAGCAGAGTCTGATTCAGAATGGCGATAAAGGCGCCGAGCAGCAGGACGGCAATGGTTCTTCCGAGCGGCAATTGATTATCCATCGGCAGACCTTATATATGAACGCGCACAGTGGCGCTCATGCCTGGGACAACACCCAGACCTTTGTAACCCTCAATCGTAATAGTAATCGGGATAACCTGCGTAACTTTGGTGTAATTGGCATTGGTATTGGTCGAAGGCAGTAGGGAAAAAGAGGAAGCTGTAGCAAGCCCAATCTGATCTACTTTGCCTGTTAGTGTGGTATCTGGAAATGCATCGATGTATACGTCAACGATTTGCCCGCTTTTGATTTTGTCGATGACGGTTTCTTCCACATTCGCGGTCACATACAAGTTATTAAAATCATAGGCTCTAGCCAATGGATTACCGGCAGAAACCAATGAGTTCTCTACAGCGGTCGCCTGGACAACGGTGCCGGCAACAGGCATGGTAATTGGAGTTGATTTACCGCCTGCAGAGACGGTCCCGATCGTATCCCCTTGATTGTATGAGGTACCTACTTTGCCTTTCCACGTTTGGAGTTCGCCACTAACGGTGGAAGCAATAGATATGGGCTGACCCGTGACTAACGCATTATCGGTTTTAACGTAGCTAGTGGATTGGTTGTAGTAGTATATGCCTGCGGCACCTGCCCCCAAAATCACCAGAATGACAATGATATTGATCAATATGGCACGAGAGTTCATGTGATCATTCCTCCTAATATGTTCTTCTGCTGACAATCCTGTTTGGAGCATTCCCGGTACTCTGCTGCTCTATACGAAACAACATGAAATATAATTCGCAGATTGGGGAACCAATATATTGATAAGTTGCCACAGGCGATGACAAGGAGGATGCTCAGATGTTGATTATATTGGCCGTAATTGTTTTACTAGGGATTATTTTTCTCATGATCTTTAACTCCAGATCGACCCGCAGAGCTGCAGAAGCCAGGGCTGCCCAAACGGCTGAGACAGAACGAGAGCCTGTCCTTCTGCAGGGGGACGAGCAGACAGAGGGACAATTGCTGGATTCTTCAGACCCGGTGGATTATACGGAACCGGATGGACCAAGAGAAACGGAAACGGAATTGCGGGAAAATAAGATTGAAATGAGCCACCAAGCCAGGCAGCAGGAAACTCAAACAAAAAGAAATGATGATAGTGAGTACCGTCAAGCTCTGCTTCATTTTCGCAAACCACCTGAACCCCAAGAGGAACCAGTCGAGTCCACCTCTAATGAAATTGAAAAGAGTGCCGATGAGGTCTACCGGTCCGCTCTGCGGGACATGAAGAGCAAATCATCTTCTCCGGATTCAGATCCGAAATAAGGGTGCAGCACGTTTCCACGCAGCGGGCATGGCTTTTGTTTTAAATCCAAAAGATTTACAATAGATGAAGCTTTGCTCTAACATAGCTGAATGGATTGACGTTGCAAGAGGAAGGAGAGGATTGCATGATGAACGGACAACAACGAGTAAACATTAAACCTGGTCTGGAAGTAGATATCGTACTGAAGCAAGATCAGCCTACAGGCAAACTGACAAGGGGGATCGTCAAGGATTTGCTGACCAAATCACCCACGCATCCCCATGGCATCAAGGTTCGTCTGACAAGTGGGCAAGTTGGTCGTGTAAAACAGGTGATTACAGGAGCGGCGGAATGATTCGGCTGCCTCAGAATCCATGAAGACAACTGCTGAGGTTTTGGCACATCTGGCATCCGGCAACGAACGGCAGCGGGATGCTTACCGGGTGCTTCTTCAGAGTGGTTTGTTCTCCATTTTGGAGGCATATACCCCTTATCCGGCAGGAACCGTACCCATTGATATAGACATTCCTGGCAGTGATCTTGATATATTGTGTGAAGTTCCCGATCTGAACGCGTTCGAGATGGTAGTGACTCAGCATTTTAGCGGAATGGAGCATTTTTCGTGTCAACGCGGAACGGGGCTAGGTATGGATATCCCTAGTGCCTACATGACTTGTTCTTTTCAGATTGAGGATTGGCCATTGGAGATTTACGCCCAATCGTTGCCGGTCAATAAACAAAATGCCTACCTTCACATGTTAGTCGAATGGGAGCTGCTGCAGCTCTGGGGTGCGGAAGGTCACGACGAGATCCGCCGACTGAAATGGAGTGGATTGAAGACAGAGCCAGCCTTTGCCGAAGTGCTGGGGTTACAGGGTGACCCTTATGTGGAGCTGCTGCATCTAGCCCATTGGAGCAGGCACGAGCTATGGCTCTGGGCCAGGCAGCGTACTTCTTTTCAAAATGCGTAAAAAAATGCACTAATTATAGTAAGAAAATGGCGACGATCGTCGTGACCGTTAAACCAAGCAGTACCGGCTTCAGGTTGCGACGCGCCAGTTCAAATGGACTGACTCCGCAGATGGCAGCAGCTGGAATTAAAGCCCAAGGGATTAAGGTACCACCGCCAACCCAGATGGCAGCAATCTGACCGAGTGCTGTTAATACGGGGGCTGAGTCTGCTGTGCCGGCAAACATCGAAGCGATGGACCCCACCAGGGATATCCCTGAAAACCCCGAACCATCCATTCCCGTAACGGCTCCAATCAAGGTCATTGTGATCGCACCTACCGTATCATTCAAGGGAACCAGCCCCGCAAGAGCAACACCAAGATCATTGACTATACCATGTGATCCATCGGGTAGAGGGTTACTAAACAGTTCGGTGATGGCTGCGTCCCCCAGATAAAAGAAAGCTGCAATAGGGATAACGGGACCGAATACTTTGAAGCCAAACTGAAAGCCTTCAATTAAATAATTCGTTGTCTCTTCAGGGCCTTCATGCCGATGTGCTGCGAGAGTGACCGTGATGAGGATAAGTACGGCGGTACCTCCGATTAAGGCTGTAGCGTCCCCGCCCTGAAGCTTAAGAACAAACATCAGAATCACATCCACTGCGAATAACAATGGAATAAGTATGGCGAATGCCTTTTGTAATCGTATCGGTATCGCTTGACGTTGTTGTACGGGTACGACCCCGGCCCCCGGCAAGGTTTCGGAAGGAGAAGAAGCCCCAATTAGAGGTTCACCTGGGACAGGAGAACGCATCTGAGTGCGGACGCCACTTTTCATCTCATTTCGTAACATCCAAAAGGCCGTCAGTGTGGATACCGCGCCCATCACGAGGACCAGCGGTATGCTTGCCGTCATGACGGAAGTAACCGGAAGGCCAGCTGCATCTGCAGTCAGTTTGGGAGCTCCTTGAATGATATAGTCTCCCGAGAGGGCGATACCATGTCCGAACAAATTCATTGCGATGGCAGCACCAATGGGTGGAAGTCCTACACGAACGGCGACGGGAAGCAAAACTGCCCCGACCAGTGCTACCGCTGGCGAAGGCCAAAAAAACAGGGAGACCGTCATCATGATAAGCCCAATTCCCCAATAGGCCACCTGCGGAGAACGAATAAACCGGGTTAGTGGAGCAACCATTACTTCATTAATACCTGTGCGAATTAGTACCCGGCTCATGGCGACAATGATCGAGATGATAAAGATCGTGCTGAGCAGCTCTTTGGCAGCATATACAAAACTATTGAAGATTCCTGACACCGCACCGCTTAACGTCTCTGTTGCCAGTAATCCAATCGTCATAATCCCGGCAACACAGATAATCATCGTATCCCGGCGCCGTATCATGACAGCCACAATGAGCACGATAAAAGCCAGATATACATAATGTAACGGTACCAATTGAATATTCACACCGCATACCTCCTTCCACCTTAGTCCTAAGGCGTGATATATCGTATGCATGTCAGGACCGGGCGTTCATGGAGAAGAGGAGGGCTGGAAGGCTTTATTTTTTGTGTAGAACGTGTGAGTGTGACCACCAGCAGGAATTTTTTTGCAAATGGAGAATTGATTAGACGGTACATATCGAATGAACGACGTGATCAGGTCACCAGAGCTGACAGAGAAAGTCACTTCATCATATATACAGCACATAATAAGCATGATTACAATGAACATGCCGCCGTTAAGGAAGAAATATGGAAATTTAACAACAGGCCGGAATAGAAACAGAATAGTAGGTTGTTTGTTTTTGATAACGTTTACAGAGTAGAAGGTCATATAAAACATTGAGAATAAGAGGGCGGGAATCCATGAACTTTATCCGTTCACTGCGCTTCAAATTCATGGTTGGCTTAACGCTGATCATGCTGCCGCTGTTTTTGCTGTTGTATTACAACAACGTCTATGCAATTCGAGTCGTCAGGGACAAAGTATCCCTAACCAACATGAATCATCTTGCGAAGAGTGTGGAGCAGAATGAGCGAGTGCTGCAGGAGACCAATCGGTACCTATACAGTCTGGGCGAGCGGGACCCGGATATCATTTCGCTTTTTTTCCTGAAATACGGCAGCGGGGATTATATCATTGCGAAACAGCGGATCATGAACAAATTCATGACCGATATCGGATTTTACAATCTGATTGATTCTTTCTTTCTTTATGATGCGGTAAATGATGATCTGCTGCTGGCGACTTCGGGCAGTTATGACATCAAAATGTCACTCGTCCGGGATAGCATGCCTGTACAGATGACGCAATTGGATGATGAGACTCAGCGGCCAGAATGGAGCATTGTTCGCGGTGGTGGATGGAATGCACTGGTCAAAACGGTCCGAATTAATCAGCAGTTCTACGCTGGTGCGCTTGTGGATATGAATGCACTGAACCACCCCGAACAATTCACTGAATCCGATGGACGGGGAGGTGCCGTTATCGTGGATAGCAATGGAGGAGCGCTGTCCGGTTCAGCCCTCAGCTCGGAGCAGATCAAGCTGGCTGCAGCACATCTCTCCGGTTTGGAGAATCCGTACCAGGTCATATCAGAGGTTACATCCAAGGGGGATGAACGGCAGTACCTGATGCTCGGCTTGCCTTCGGCGATGTCCGACATGAACTATATTGTCTTGTTGCCCGAAGAGGATATGCTGCGCAACCTGCCGTTCTTTCAGCAGATTATTCGCCTGCTGCCTATTGGCGCAGCCGTCATTTTGATCACGGCCCTGATTTTCCTGCGTCAGTTGCTGTTTCGACCTATGAATACTTTAATCAAAGGGATGAGACGGGTCAGTCGTGGAGAACTCGACGTGAGGCTTGATCCGCCGACTTCATCGGAATTAGAGTTCGTCACTCACAGCTTCAATCAGATGACCAGCCAGATTCAGCATCTTAAAATCGATGTCTATGAAGAACAGCTTCGTACCAGGGAGGCCGAATTCAAGCAGCTTCAGATGCAGATCAACCCTCACTTTTACCTGAATTCCCTGAACATTATTCATAGCCTGGCTTCACTGCAAAAACATGAACTGGTCCAGCAGATGGCCGGACATCTGGCCGATTATTTCCGGTTTAGTCTCCGGGCAGGCAAACGCGTGATCAGGCTGGATGAAGAACTCGAGCACATTCGTCATTATCTGGAGATTCAAAAGCTCAGGTTTCCGAACAAATTGAATTTTTCCCTGGATGTGGATGAAGGTCTTGGTCATTTTGTACTGCCGCCTTTAACCCTCCAGCCTTTTGTGGAAAATGCAATTATTCATGGGTTTAGGCGGCGTACGGAACCATTTGTCATACGCATCTCAGCCAACTTAACGAAAACGTTATCCAGTCCACATTCTGAGGTTGAAGCTATACAGCACAACACTACATTAAGGGTTTCGGTAGAGGATAACGGTGTCGGCTTCGAACAAGACATGCTTGCGCGTCTCCAGCGGGGAAACTATGCGGAAGACCACAATGGACAGCACATCGGGATTTGGAACGTTGCTCACCGTTTGCTAGTGAAATACGATGAATCAGCCAAATTGGAGTTCCAAAACCTGAGGGCTGGCGGAGCAGCAGTGATCCTGTATCTGCCCGCCCAAACGGAAGAGGAAGAAGGGGGAGCTTGAACTGATGCGAAATCTATTAATCGTGGACGATGAGGTTTATGCTCTTCAGGCCATGGTAGAAGGGATTGATTGGCGTTTGGCCGGCATCGATCGGGTATTTAGTGCGGGTGATGCGGAAGAGGCACGAATGGTGCTTCAGAGCCAGTCCATCTCGATCATGATCTCTGATATTGAAATGCCGGGAGAGACGGGTCTGGATCTGCAGAGCTGGGTTTTGAAGCATGCTCCGGGCATCCTGACGATCTTTTTGACAGGTCATGCCTTGTTTGACTACGCCCAGACAGCGCTCAAGTTAAACAGCTTCGATTATGTGCTAAAACCTGCCCAGGCTGATCAACTTCTTAAGGTGGTTACGCAGGCCGTGGATAAACTCAAAGCCGGAGAGCAGCGTTCGCGTACCAATGAAATATATGAGTCGGTATACAAGCGCTGGCAAACCCACAAACCACTGCTGACCGAGCGGTTCTGGAAAGATGCCATCTCCCAGCGCGTCACTCTAACCAAGCCACGGTTGAAGGAGCTGGCCGAGGTCTATGGGGCGGAGATCGACCCGCATGCCCGTATTCTGCCGATTGTCATATCGGTAGAGGAGTGGGTAAGGGAATTCGATCTGCGTGATGAGGAGGTACTGGAATATGCTCTTCGGAATGCAGCGAGGGAGATGATCCTTGGGGATCGGCCAGGAGAAGTATTTCAGGACCATAGCAATCTGAATATCGTACTTGCGTATGAACAGGATGGAGTTGTACCTGCTGCTAGCCAGGTGGCACAGAATTGTCAGCTGTATATTCGGGAATGTGGGACGTATTTCTACTGCCGCTTGTCCTGTTACGTAGGTGCACCCGTGGCCGTAACCGAATTACAGGGTTTGCTGAACGAACTGATGGATATGGAGCGACGCAATATCAGGGAGCTTGAGGGAGTATTCGTTTATGATGAGCAGGGAAAGAAACCGGAGGACCGATTTCTGCCAATCCCCTGGTTTTCGGAGTTGTCGATTTTGTTTGAAACCGGCAAAGTGGATGATCTTCGGGAACGCGTGGAAGAAATATTCGAGCTGCTGGCTGCGCAGGAACAGTTATCTCCAGAGATTCTGCGCCTGTTCTATCATGCCATGCTGCATGTGGTTTATCCCCTGCTTCATCAGAAAAATGTATCCGTACGCAGTCTGTACCCTGGTGAGCGTGAGCCTGAAGAAAGTATGGTTACACGATCCTTGCCGCAATTAAAACTTTGGTCCCTGGATCTGATTGACCGTGCCATTCCGATCCTGTATCCGGATGATCACAGTCCGATGACGATTGTGGACCAACTATGCATTTATATCGAGAATCATATTGGCGAAGATCTGATGCGTGAGGAACTGGCGTCGTTTGCCGGCTTCAATCCAGCATATCTGTCCCGGCTGTTTCGGAAGGAGAAGGGAATGTCTCTCTCTGAATTCATATTGCAGCGGCGGGTAGACAAAGCCAAAACCCTGTTGTCTGAATCCACCGTAAAGGTCACGGATATTGCCGGCAAAGTGGGCTATTATAACTACTCCCATTTCACGAAAATGTTCAAAAAGTGCACGGGCATTACGCCGCAGGAGTTCCGTAAACAGTCCAGAACGGTCTAGCGTTGACGCAGCATGCTGCGTCTTTTATTTTGTTTTTATTTTATTTGGTATCATGCCAATGTCATCATTTGATAAGTGAAAAGGTCACCACAGCCGATATTGGGCCAGAGCTCCCCGCGGTTATACTTGAACCACAGGATACACAGCGGTGCTTCATCCTGAGGAAGGAAATCAAGAGGAGTGAGGGAGAAGAGGTTATGAAGACACAACCCCAGGCGGGCAAGGGTGTACGGGTAGCGGATATACCAGATAGATCCGTCCGCAAGCGAAAGTCCGTTTTGTACAATCTTGGTAAGTTCAAAGTCTTGTATCTCATGTTTTTGCCAGGGATTCTGTTTCTGCTGGTGAACAACTATATGCCGATGTTTGGCGTCCTGATTGCATTCAAAAATGTGAATTACGCCGACGGAATATGGGGCAGTCCCTGGAGCGGTTGGGATAACTTCAAGTACCTGTTCTCAACGAGTGATGCTTGGGAGATCACACGCAACACACTTGCGTATAACACGGTATTTATTGCGCTCAATCTGTTTGTGGGGGTAGGGCTTGCGATCCTGCTGAATGAAGTAAAGAACAAAGCGATGTCCAAACTGTATCAATCCTTGATGCTCCTGCCTTACTTTTTATCCATGATCGTGGTTAGCTATCTGGTTCTGGCGTTTCTCGGCAAGGATTCAGGTTTTATGAACTCGACGATCCTGCAGCTCTTTGGCGGGCAGCCCATTGACTGGTACTCGGAGCCGAAGTATTGGCCGTACATTTTGCCGATTGTAAACACCTGGAAAAACATCGGATACTATGCCGTCATTTATCTCGCAGCTGTGGTAGGCATTGATGAGGAGTACTACGAAGCCGCCGTGCTGGATGGAGCAAGCAAGTGGCATCAGATCCGGTTTATCACGGTTCCGTTTCTCGTTCCGCTCATTGTCATCATGACCTTGCTGCAGATCGGCCGAATCTTCTATGCGGACTTTAGTCTGTTCTATCAGGTTCCATTGGAATCGGGGGCATTGTTCCCTGTAACGAACGTTCTGGATACCTATGTTTATCGCACATTCCTCATTGGCGGCGACATTGGGATGTCTTCTGCGGCTGGACTCTATCAGGCTGTTGTCGGATTTGTACTTGTGCTTGTATCCAATACGATCGTCCGAAGAATGGATAAAGATAATGCATTATTTTAGAGAGGAGGCAAGTCTGCTGTGAAATCACGTGACCCACTTGCTGTATCGCGACGTTCTGCGTCCATTATACACGCAATGTTCATCTTCTATGCCATAGCCTGCATCGTTCCGATTTTGCTAGTCTTTTCCATTTCCTTCTCGGACGAGACAACCGTCATTGCGAACGGATACAAGCTGATCCCCGAGAAGTTTAGCCTGACGGCTTATGAGTTTCTGTTCAAGGATATGGATCAGATTATCCATTCCTACGGCATCTCCATCATCGTGACAGTGGTAGGTACCATTACCAGCGTGGCGTTGACTGCACTATATGCCTACCCGCTTTCCAGAAGGGATTTGCCCTACCGCGGATGGTTTGCCTTCTTTATTTTCTTCACGATGTTGTTCAACGGGGGGCTCGTTCCCTGGTATCTCGTATACGTCAATGTCCTGGATCTGAAAAATTCCATTCTGGCCTTGATATTGCCGTTATTGTTATCACCGTTCTTCGTTCTGGTGATGCGGACATTCTTCGCCAATTCCATTCCGGTATCCATTCTTGAATCGGCACGGATTGATGGAGCAGGTGAACTCCGAACGTTTACACGTATCGTACTGCCGCTCTCCTTACCGGTTATGGCCACCGTGGCACTGTTCAGCACACTGAACTACTGGAATGACTGGTACCTCAGTATGATTTTTATCTCTGATAACCGGACGATCAGTCTTCAGTACCTCATGTACCGAACACTGCTCGATATTCAATATTTAACATCCAACTCCAATGTTTCTTCACAGATTTCATCACAGGGCGGATTGTTGAATCTTCCTAACAAAACGCTGCAAATGGCGATGGCTGTCGTGGGCATCGGTCCGATTGTGCTGGCCTATCCGTTCTTCCAAAGGTACTTTATTAAAGGTCTGACGGTGGGTGCTGTGAAAGGATAACTCCGTCCCGGTCAGCGGGGTAGTGGATGATCCCAAGATAGAATGAAAGGGCATATATACAATGCAGTGAAGGATCTAAGTTAGATCCGGGTTACATGCGAATTGGGGAAATCGTGTGCGCAAAAGTTCAACATTATTGGGAGGGGTTCAGTTGATCAAATCAATGAAGGTATGGACGCGACTTACGGCAGCCGTGATGGCATTCAGCCTGGTGCTTGCCGGATGTTCATCAGACCAAGGCGGAACAACGCAAGGGGCAGAAAATGGAGGTTCAGGGGAAAATGCAGCCAAACCGTATGAGGTAACGTTGTACTACCCGGGGACACCACAGAAAGATGTGGCACTGGTGGAAGCCGAGATCAACAAAAAAATGGAGCCCAAGATCGGAGCTACGCTCAAGATTAACGCAATCGACTGGGGACAGTGGGATAACAAGCTCAACCTGATGATCTCTTCCGGAGAAAAATCGGATATTATTTTCACGGCGGCATGGCAGAACTATACCGTCAACGTGGCCAAAGGTGCATTCCTGCCCTTGAATGACCTGCTTGATCAATATGGGCAGGATATCAAAAAAAATCTGGATCCTGCTTTCCTGGAAGGTTCCCAGGTTGATGGTGTGAACTACGGCGTTCCGACAAACAAGGAATTGGCAGCTACACGTGGTGTTCTGGTGCGCCAGGATCTCGCGGATAAATACAAACTCGATCTGACCAAGGTAAAAACGTGGACCGATCTGGAGCCTCTGCTGAAAACAATCAAGGAAAACGAACCATCCGTTACTCCATTCTATATGTCGAACACCAATGGTAACGGACTGCTGGAGAATCTGGATTGGGATTATCTCGGTGATGCATCTGTACCTGGAGTCATCTCCAAGACAGCTGGCACAACCACCGTGCTGAACGAAGTGGAGACACCTGAATTCAAGGAGGCCGCAGCACTGGCACGCAAATGGTATCAAGCGGGATACATCAATAGCGATGCGGCAACTTCCAACGTCTTCCCGAAAGATCAGGCGAAGGCAGGTAAGGCGTTTATGTGGACAGATGGCATGAAACCGGGGAAGGACAAGGAAGAAGAAGGGTACGTCGGATACCCGCTGACTCAGATTGAAATGACAGAGCCGACCATCACAACCGGTGATGCTTCCGGTGCCATGCTGGCTATCTCGCGTTCTTCCGAGCAGCCGGAAAAAGCGATGCAGGTCATCAACCTGCTCCACTCGGACAAGGAAATCAATAATCTGTTGAATTTCGGAATCGAAGGCAAGCATTATGTGAAAAAGGATGGTCAGGACAATATTATCACGCTGCCTGAAGGTGTGGATGCGAACAGCCGCACGTATAATCCTGGTGCCCAATGGCAGCTTGGTAACCAGTTCCTGAACTTCCTCTGGGATAATGAAGATCCTCAGAAGTGGGAGAAGTTCAAGGAGTTTAATGCCAAGGGAGTCAAGTCGCCTGCACTGGGTTTTACCTTCAACAGCCAGTCCGTCAAAAACGAAATAGCAGCGGTTAATAACGTAAACAAACAGTTCAAACCAGGCATGACATCCGGAGCAGTGGATCCAAACGAAATGATTCCCAAGTATCTGGAGAAGCTGAAGGCCGCAGGTATCGATAAAATCATTGCAGCCAAACAGGAACAGCTCGACGCATTCCTAGCCAAGTAACGATACTTCCTCTGATCAAGGTGTTTTCGGCAATAGTCGAAGACGCCTTGATTTATTTTTTTTGATATGGATTGTACACCATAATTAGGAAAATTATGATATAATCAGGTGGCTAAATAGGGGGTGTTCCTGTGTCGAGGACGAAATTAGCGTTCTCTGCGATTTTGCTGCTTTTTGCGATCATTTTTACGTTTAATCACCACCTGGGTTACTCGGTGGGAGATCGGATGTTATCCAAAATAGGGTTATCCCCCTATACCACGGCTTACATGAGCGGTGTACATATTACGCTATTTATAGGACTAGGTTTATTAGGATGCAGTTTTTATCTAACCCGCAAGGAAGTAAAGTCTTCGTATCCTCGGCTGGCAAGACAGCTCTGGCTGATCGTCGTGGTCATTATTTTAAGTTATTCCTACATCACAGATAAGGTGATGTATGTCGCCAAATGGGGTTCCACTGGTATCCATGGTGTATCATATCTTCAGAATGATAGCTCCTGCATGTACGATGTGGCTCTGGATGGAAATACAAGAGTAAGCTGTGATCTCACACTTAAAAATTATAGCAGGCAGCCCGTCGCAGCTGTGCTTTTGCCCGACTTGGCGAGAAGTTACAGACAGCAGGATGATCCTTTATACGAGGCTCTGAAGTCCGTTGAACTCCAGCCGGTTCATCTCGAAATCATGCCTCATGGCACGTTCACCGGCAAACTTGCATTTTCAGGTTCTGCACAGTCACCGCTTCAAGTAAGGGGAAAGCTTAGGAATATTGTGCTGGATGTAGAGGTAGAAGGTCAGAACATTGTATTCGATTATGCCATACCATAAGTTTCAGCAAGGAACACATACATATAGAAACCAATTTCAAGAAGCATGAAATAGCGATGTTATCCGCGAAGAGCTGGCCAATAGGCTGGCTTTTTTGTGTTGTGGAAGTTGCATTTAGTGCAGAAATATTGGTTTTGTGACCTTTATCCTCAATATGGTAACGCTTACGCTATAAATGAGCCGGTTTGATTGAGTCTGGTGAATGGGCAAGGGCGGAGAACTGCGTGGATAAAAAAAAGTGATTGTTTTTACCGCTTACATCATTACAATTAATGTCACGACAAATTTAGACAAGGTGAGATGAATAATGTCATACCGGACCAATCTGTTTTCCAAAATGGTGATCTTGATCCTGATTATGCTGATCCCCGTTGTATTGCTCTACTGGTACTCGAATCACAAAACGACGGCCGTACTCAGGGATGAATTGAATCGTTCCAATAGCAACCAGCTTGAATTTTTCCAAAATCAGGTGAATACGCACATTGAGCTGTTATCGTCCTGGCCTAATCTTCTCATCCATGATCCGGATATTGCGAGCTTCCGCCGGATTTATACCGATAGTCGGTATTTTGACCTCGATGCAATCAATCTGGTCAAGCGGATCCAGAACAAGCTGAGTATTCAGGAAAGCTCGTCGAACTGGACAACGAAATTATATTTATATTCCCCTTCCATGGGCAGGGTTGTCTCCGAACGCGATGCCCGTTTTTATGACAAGCAGGCACTCAGAGAAAGTATGGTTCCGGGTTGGGATGTCCGCAAGATTATTGATGGGAAAGATGAGAAATTCATGTTCAGCTGGATTACCGCTTCTCCTTATGGGATTAAGGACCCCGCGGTGAATGCTGAGACCATTATCAAGCTGGAATTTGACAGCGATAACATTCGGGATATGCTGGACAAGTTCAAGGATGATGGAAGACATGATCCCTTCTATTATCGAGAGGAATCCGGTGTCATCTATAACCGAACCTCGGATCGTGAGCTGACCAATCGGCTGATGGACCAGCTGGCGATTCATACCCTTCAGGATGTGGACAATCGCACTGTAGTGATCGACAACGAACCTTACATGGTGAATACGGTCAAATCCAGCACGACAGGCTGGTATCTGGTGGACTATATGCCGTTATCTGATATATTAAAACCCATTCATCAATCGAATGTGCTTTTTTATTCTTCAATGATATGTTTGCTCGGCATGAGTTTCCTAGCCGCCTATCTGTTGTACGTTCAGGTACAGGTACCTGTGAAACAGCTTATTCGCGGATTCCAGCGATTGAAGCAGGAAGATTATTCGGTACGAATTAAGCCCAAGGGCCGGAATGAATTCAGCTTTTTGTCCGAGCGATTCAACTCCATGGTGGAACAGATTCAGCAGCTGTTTGAGCATGTGTATCTGGAACAGATTCACGTACGTGAAGCCCGATTGAAGCAATTGCAATCCCAGATTAACCCGCACTTCTTCTATAACTGTTTCTCTTTTATCACAAGTATGGCGAAATTGAAACGTGTGGATGCCGTGGTAGCCATGTCACACAATTTATCCAGATACTATCGCTATACAACCAGACAGGAACGTGACGTTGTGCCGCTGAACGAGGAAATTGAATTTGTGAACTGTTACCTCGAAATCCAGCAGATGCGCATGGATCGGATTCGTTACCGCATTGATCTGCCAGACAGCATGATGAGACAGGAGGTTCCACCCCTTATCGTGCAGCCATTGGTTGAAAATGCGGTCATTCACGGCATTGAAGCCGATGCAGATGCTGGAGAGATCAGGGTATCGGGAGAAAAACAGAATGGTGTCATGATTCTAAAGGTCGAAGATGACGGACAGGGCATGACCAGTGAGGAGCGGGATAAGCTGCTGGACAAGCTCAGGGGCACGATGGATCAGGATATGGGTTGTGGTCTGTGGAATGTGAATCAACGATTGCAGCTGCGGTATGGAGAACAGGCAGGCATTCACATAACCGAATCCCCACTGGGGGGTCTCTGTGTAGCCTTATCATGGCCAGCAGAAGATGCAATAGATGAGGAAGAAGTAAGTGCCGATGCAAAGTGATTGACGACCATTGATTGCTTTTTGAGAGTAAATATATATTGCAAATGTAGCAGACAGGGAGTGACGAACGTTGATTGATATACTGCTGGTGGATGACGAAACGTATGTAACGGAGAGTCTGGAAATGACCATTCCGTGGGGAGAGCTTGGAGTAACGACGGTGCTTCGTGCAGCGTCCGGCAAGGAAGCGCTGGAGATTATGGAGGAAAATGCGGTCGATATCGTCGTTACCGATATTCGTATGCCCGGTATGAGCGGATTGGACCTGATTGAAGAGGTGAGCAGCAGATGGTCTCATATCCGCTGTATTCTGCTGACCGGACATAGTGATTTTGATTATGCCAAAAAGGCAATTCAGCTGCAGGCATCCGATTATATTCTGAAACCCGTGAATGATGAAGAATTTATGGCTTCGGTCTCTGCTGCGATTACGTCTCTCCGCGGGGAGTGGGATGAGTTTGATAAATATCATAGGCTCCTGTACAGCCGGAAATCGGATTATAAAATTTTGCGTGAAAATCTGATGCATGATCTGCTGCTTGGTCGTGAAATTACAACGCGTGCCCTTCGCGAACAGCTGCAGCAATATGAGATTGGACTTGAACCCGAAGAACCGGTGGTTATGCTCCTTATTCGTCTTACAGGCCGATTCTCTTCCATGGATCAGCAATCACTAGACCTGATGGACTTTGCGGTAGGCAACATCGCAGAGGAAGTTCTCGGAGACCAATTCAGAGTCTGGTTTGGACGAGGGCCGCATGAATGTCTGGTCATGTTTTTACAGCATCAGGGACCGGTGGAGGAAGCATCCATGAGCGAGGAGACATTGACCGGACCGGTGAATACTTTCCGGGAGCATGTCATTCGTTACCTGCAGGGAGATCTGTCCATGGTGGTTACACCGCCGTTTCCGTTTAAAGAAATGACTGCAGCTTACCGCCGAAGTCTGGGATCGCTGGTCCTTTCCGGACCGGAAGAGAACAAGATTATTTTCATGGACAAGGATAGATCCCTGCGGATGGAAAACGATGCAGCGCACGCGCTGGAAGAACTCTATAAACCTCCCGTTTTGCCCCAGTTGCTCGAAACGAAGCAGTGGGAAGCTGCAGCGAGCAAGCTTAATGCTGTATTTGACGCGGCAGATCGGGTGTGTTTGTCCAGAGAGCACGTGTATGAAATGTATTTGTCTGTGACCAATGCGTTCATGTATATCGCTCACAAGCAGGGTCATCTGGTGCACGAGATCGATCACGCAGGTTTTGACCTGCTGCTGGCACATCAGTTGATCCAATCTCCCGAACGGTTGCGACGCTGGGCTACGGAAATGCTTGCGAAGCTGCAGGAAGAGTTATCCGATCAGGCGGGAACCCAGAGCCGCAGGCATGTCATCAAGCAGGTTCAGGAGATGGTTACCCGAGATACGGGACAGGATCTGTCCGTGAAGATGATTGCCGACAAGGTATACCTGCATCCCGTGTATCTGTCGAAGATTTACAAAGCCGAAACGGGCGAAGGTCTTGGGGACTACATGATTCGCATGCGCATGGAACGTGCGCTGTATCTGCTGAAGAACAGCAACAAGAAGATTTACGAAATTACGAGTGAACTTGGATATCAAAATCCGCAATATTTCAGCAAAATGTTCAAAAAGCATTACGGCATGACGCCGAATGAATTTCGAGACCAGGCATAATTTCATCCTCCGTTCCAATATATAGGTTGTCAAAGGTGCAGAAATCTTGTTTTCGTGACATAGGCTGAAAGGCCTGGCAGGCCTATAATGAAAGGGTAACCAAAACGATTGATTGAGGGGGAACAACAATGAGAGCGAAATCTACAAAAAAGAGATGGCTGCCGCTCCTGGCTACGACAACGTGTTTGGCTGTCATTCTTGCTGCATGCGGTGGAGGCAGTGACGGTGAGAGTGCGGGCTCCAGCACGTCTGCCATTGAAAACGAATACAAAGAAAAATATGATCCGGAAGTCACCATTACAACAGCATGGGGGATTGACCCGGAGCTGAAGTTCAAAAATGGGGAATCGATGGAAAATAACGTCGCAACCAAGTGGGCCAAAGAGAAGTTTGGGATCAATATCAAATCCCTGTGGTCTGTGACAGATACGAACAACGCATTCGCGACAAAACTTCGTCTGGCCATGTCTTCCGGTCAAGAGATGCCTGACGTGGTAACGGTAGGAGATAACCTGCTGGCTCAGGATTTGATTGATTCCGGCATGTATCAGGAAGTAGGTCCACTTTTCGATAAATATGCATCGGATACTTGGAAGAAAGCAATGGAGCAGGACCCGAACGTTTGGAACCAGTACAGCCGTGATGGCAAAAGAATGGGTATACCAGTACTCGACTATGCCTACAACAATGATTACCTGCTCTGGATCCGTCAGGACTGGCTGGACAAGCTGAACATGAAAGCGCCAAAAACGATTGACGAACTGGAAACCGTAATGGAAGCGTTCAAAAATAATAACCCGGATGGATTGGCTCCAGACAAGGTCACTCCACTGAGCATCGGTTTCAAAACATCCATGAACACCTGGATGGGTGATCCATCCTGGATCTTCGGTGCATACGGTACGCTGCCGTTCCAATGGAATCTGGGTGCAGATGGCAAGCTGGAGTATGGCTCCATCAACCCCGGCATGAAGCAAGGTTTGACCAAATTGAGCGAGTGGCTCAAGAAGGGTTACATTCCGCAGGAAGCAGCTTTGTGGGATGAGAACAAAACGGCAGAGCCTGCCGTGGCGGGTACGGCCGGTATTATTCCAGGCCCTTACTGGATGAGCGGATGGCCGCTGCTGGATACGGTGAAAAATGTGCCAAGTGCCGTTTGGAAGCCGATCGAAATTCCAGTAGGACCCGAAGGTAAAGCCATGCGTCACGGTACACAGTTTGTTAATGGTGTCGTTCTGATTAAGAAAGACATGGAGCATCCTGAAGCCTTCTTTACTTATGAGAACTACCTGTTCGACAACTATGCAGATCCTGCACCAGGAAGCCCTTATGATAATGGTCTGTTTGAAAAGTATGACTATCAATTGGATGCTGACGGCAAACAAATGCCGATCGATGATATTGAAGGCGGTTATGTTAACGTTGTCCGTTACCTGCTCGTTCGTGATGGTGCCCGTATTCCGGATGCACAGATGAAAGCGCTCTTGAACCTGGCAGACGGCAAAGAGCCTGAAACGAAGCTGGAGAAGGATGTGGCCGTTAACTATGGGCCAGAAACCCCTGCTGCTGCAAAAGTATTGCTCAGTCAGGAAGAAATCTCGTACAAAAACATGTTTACAGGTCCTACAACTGCGACGATGAAATCCAAGCTCGACTATCTGAACAAAATCGAGAATCAAGCATTCAACGAAATTATTTATGGTAAAAATCCTGTAGATGCGTTCGATACATTTGTACAAACGTGGAAATCGGGTGGCGGTGACCAAATCACACAAGAGGTCAACGAGTGGTATGAGAGCGTAAAAAAATAAGGATACAAGGAGCGTGCAGACCAGCCAGGTCTGCGCGCTTTTTTGTCGTTAGGAGAGCTTGATTTGCTTGATAGGGGTGCTAGCCCAAGAGGGAGGAATTGGCTGTAAATGCAGCTAGTCCAAAGTGGTTGCTTTTGTGCCATTTATATTGCTTTTATGTGCTGTTTGACCTATGCAAACGATTGATATAATCGCAGTATAAGCCACTCAGGAAGCCTTGAGTAGGAAGAATTACAGGGGGAGCAATCATGAGAACTTTGAAACGAACTTGGCCATTTCACGTAATGCTGCTGCCAGCTATCATCTTTCTGATTATATTCAGTTATGTGCCTATGGGCGGAATTGTTATGGCATTTCAGAACTACAAACCATGGCTCGGCATCAGCGGCTCGGAGTGGGTCGGGCTTGATAATTTTAGATATTTATTTGAACGCGAGGACAGCCTGCAAGTCATTTGGAATACATTGATCATTGCTGTGCTAAAACTCATTTTTAACTTGTTTGTCCCGTTTGTGTTCGCGATTCTGCTCAATGAGGTTCGCAAGATGGCGATCCAGCGAACGATTCAAACCTTGGTGTATCTGCCTCACTTCTTGTCTTGGGTCATCCTGGGCGGAATTCTGATTGATCTGTTATCCACCGGAGGACTGGTGAACCGGGTACTCGGGGCATTCGGACTTGGGCCATATTTCTTCCTTGGCGATAACAGCTGGTTCCGACCAACGATCATTCTAACGGATGTGTGGAAGGAATTCGGCTATAACATGATTGTCTTCCTGGCTGCCCTTGCCGGCATTAACCCGGCGCTGTATGAAGCAGCAGAAATTGACGGAGCGGGTCGCTGGAAGCAGACGCTGCATATTACCATCCCGTCTCTTGTACCGATGCTGATGGTGGTTGGAACACTGGCACTGGGCAACGTGCTTAACGCCGGGTTCGATCAGATTTTCAACCTGTACAACCCGCTCGTATATCAAACGGGCGACATTATTGATACATTCGTATATCGTTCGGCGCTGGAAAATGGAGAGATGGGCTTCGCGACCGCAATTGGATTGTTTAAATCAGTCATCAGCATGATCTTGATCCTTGTATCATACAGCCTAGCCAAAAAATACGCCGGATATCGTATATTCTAATCGAATGAACGGAGAAAGAAGGGACCACGATGTATCATAAATCAACGCCTTATCGCGTGTTCAACGTCATTAATATTTGTTTTCTCATTTTGGTTGCCATTATGTGTATTGTACCGATGATTCATGTCCTGGCTGTATCCTTCAGTAACAAGGCTGCCGCAGACGCCAACCTCGTCAGCCTCTGGCCGGTAGGATTCTCACTTGAAGCATACAAAAAAACGATGAATAATCCGATTTTCCTAAACTCTCTCTGGATTTCCTTGCTGCGGACCGTTATTGGTACGGGAATTACGTTGCTGATTACCTTTTTGGCGGCGTACCCGTTGTCGAAAGAAAATAATGAATTTAAAGGAAGAACCGTCTATTCATGGATTTTCGTTTTTAGTATGATTTTCAATGGGGGGCTGGTTCCCTTCTATATGGTCATTCAGAAAATCGGCCTAATGGATTCCTTCTGGGTGCTGGTGCTGCCGGGAGCTGTTAATACATTCCTCGTTATTCTGATGCTAAACTTCTTCCGGGGTATTCCGAAAGAGCTTGAGGAAGCGGCGTTGATGGATGGAGCGAATCACTTCAGAACGTTGTTCAGTATTTTCCTGCCGATTTCCATGCCATCGATCGCAACCATTGCACTGTTCAGTATGGTGTTCCACTGGAACTCATGGTTTGACGGATTGCTCTATATGAACAATGCTAAGGATTATCCTCTGGCTACTTTCATGCAGACCGTCATTATCAAACGTGATATGAGTACGATGGCCATGAACCCGAAAGAGATGGAGACCATTTCTCAAACCACGGTAAGAGCTGCACAAATCTTTATCGGAAGCGCCCCAATTCTGATTGTGTACCCGTTCCTGCAGCGTTTCTTTGTTAAAGGCATGACACTGGGTTCAGTTAAAGGCTGAGCCTGGTTGCTAAATCTAATCCAATGGAGGTTGAACAAGTGAGCAACTTGGAGAATAAGCCATTCATTCTTGGAATGGATGTGTCTTTTATGGATGAAATTGAACAGCATGGAGGGAGCTACAGCGACACGGACGGCAAGGAACAGGACCTGCTGTCCATCCTGAAGCTGAACGGTGCCAATGCGATTCGACTGCGGATCTGGAACGATCCTATCGGAGGATTCTGCAATCTGGAGCGAACCGTAACGATTGCCAAACGGATCAAAGAACAAGGGCTGCAATTTCTCCTCGACTTCCATTACTCGGATCGCTGGGCAGACCCAGCCAACCAGTGGAAGCCCAAAGCGTGGGAGAATCTGTCTTATGAAGAGCTTCAACGGGCGGTGTGCACCTATACAGCAGATGTGCTTCGCACGTTAAAAGAACATGACGCCCTGCCTGACATGGTACAGGTCGGGAATGAAATTACCCCAGGCATGCTGTGGGATGAAGGTCGGGTGAGCGGTGAAGAGCATGACACCGACGAACAGTGGGAACGTTTTGCAGGCCTGGTGAAGTACGGTATTGCTGCTGTTAAATCCGTTGATTCCAATATCAACATCATGATCCATATTGATCGTGGCGGGGATAACGTGGAAAGCCGAAAGTTTTACGACCGTTTCGAAGCGCTTGGCGTGGAGTTCGATACGATTGGACTCTCGTACTATCCCTGGTGGCATGGAACGTTGGACGCGCTGCGTGACAATTTGCATGACCTGGCCGCCAGATACGGCAAGCCCATTAACGTGGTTGAGACCGCTTATCCCTGGACATTGGAACAACCCGAAGATCACGAGTGGATTCTGAATCAGGAAGATCTGCTGCTGCCAGGTTATCCGGCAAGTGTGGAAGGCCAAGCGCGCTACCTGCAGGACTTACTTCAGATTATTCGTGAGGTTCCGGGAGGATTGGGTCAAGGTTTTTACTACTGGGAGCCTGCATGGATTCCGAGCAAGCCGGAATGGTCTGTTGGACATCCGAACAACTGGGGCAATTTGACCATGTTTGATTTTAAAGGCCGCAAATTGGAATCGTTTACAGCTTTGAAGGCTGATGTAACTTCGGAAGAATCCGAAACGGATACACCGAAGGGCTCGGCATTGATCAGATAGAGAGCTATTAACATAAGGATAAGGAGACTCGAAATATGATTTATAAATATCCACCTGTAAGTACGAAGGTGCCGCACATGCTGCATGGTGCAGATTATAACCCGGAGCAATGGCTCAAATATCCTGAGGTGCTGGAAGAAGATATCCGCCTGATGAAGCTTGCCAAGTGCAACGTGATGTCCATTGGCATCTTCTCGTGGGTATCCCTTGAACCGGAGGAAGGTGTATACACCTTTGAATGGCTGGATCGTGTTTTGGATACGTTTGCAGCGAATGGAATCTACGCCTTTCTTGCGACGCCGAGCGGTGCAAGACCTGCATGGATGTCCGCCAAGTACCCGGAAGTATTGCGTGTAGGAGCCAATCGGGTTCGCAACCTGCACGGTTTCCGTCATAACCATTGCTATACATCTCCTGTATACCGGGAAAAGGTAACGGCGATCAATACCAAACTCGCCGAACGTTATTCGAAGCATCCTGCGATTATCGGCTGGCATATTTCCAATGAATTTGGCGGCGACTGCCATTGTGACTATTGTCAGGAGGCTTTTCGCGGCTGGGTGAAAAATAAATATGGCACGCTGGATGAATTGAATCATTCCTGGTGGACTACGTTCTGGAGCCATACGGTTACAGACTGGAGTCAGGTGGAATCGCCTTCGCCGCATGGTGAGACACAGGTGCATGCCATGAATCTAGACTGGCGCCGCTTCGTTACGGATCAGACAGCAGACTTCATTGTGCATGAAACAAAACCGCTCAAAGCAAGTAATCCGGATCTGCCTGTAACGACCAATCTGATGGAATTTTATGAAGGGTTGAACTACTGGAAATTTGCCGACATTCTGGACTTCCTGTCCTGGGACAGCTATCCGACATGGCATGATGCGGACGAGGAAGATAAACAGGCCTCCAGAATAGCAATGATGCATGACATCGTTCGTTCGATCAAAGGTGGGCAGCCGTTCCTGCTGATGGAGAGTACGCCAAGTTCTACGAACTGGCAGGAGACCAGCAAGCTGAAACGTCCAGGCATGCATCTGCTGTCTTCTCTTCAAGCGGTAGCGCATGGTTCGGATAGTGTGCAGTACTTCCAATGGAGAAAGAGCAGAGGCTCCAGCGAGAAGCTGCATGGTGCTGTCGTGGATCATGTTGGACATGAACACACCCGTGTGTTCAAGGATGTGACGGACGTAGGCACGGCTCTGGAAGGAATGGAAGCGGTTGTAGGCACGTCCGTACCGGCAGAAGTGGCCATCATTTTCGATTGGGAGAACCGCTGGGCAGTGAAGGATTCCCAGGGACCACGTAATATTGGCGTGAAGTATGAGCAAACGGTAGAGTGGCATTATGATGCATTTTGGAAAAAAGGAGTACCTGTGGACGTGATCGATATGGAAGCCGATCTATCCAAGTACAAATTGCTGATCGCACCGATGTTATACCTTGTGCGGGAAGGTGTAGGCGAACGGATTGAGCGATTTGTCGAAAATGGCGGTACATTCGTCGGAACCTATTGGTCAGGGATCGTCAATGAGAATGACCTATGCTTCCTGGGAGGTTTCCCCGGTCCGCTTCGCAAAACGCTTGGGATCTGGTCTGAAGAGATCGACGGGCTGCATGACCGGGATCAGAATGGGGCGATTCCTGTGAGCGGAAACGAGCTCGGTCTGCAGGCTGAATACGATGCCATCGAATTATGTGATCTTATCCATCTGGAAGGTGCGGAGACGCTGGCAACCTATCGTTCAGACTTTTATGCCGGACGACCTGCATTGACCGTTAACCGATTGGGGTCGGGTAAAGCGTATTATATCGCAACGCGTTTCACTGCACCGTTCTACGATGATTTCTATGGCAAGCTCATTGTCGATCTGGGAATTGAACGTGCACTCGAAACCAAACTTCCTGCAGGAGTCACTGCGCATCTGCGGACGGATGGTACATCCGATTATGTATTTGTACAGAACTATACGCCGGAAACCAAGCAGCTTGAACTGGACAAGAAATCTTATACGGATCTGCTTCGTGGCGAAGAAGTTCATGCCCATTTGGATCTGCAGCCGTATGACATTCGTGTCTTGAGAAGACCGGCTGCACGAAAATAAGATAACTGAGAAAGGCTGTCCTTCACGTCAGATCAGACGTAAGGGCGGTCTTTTTTTGTATAAAGTCATGTAGCAGTTGTCACTTTTTCTGGACAAGATAAAGGAAAAGAGTGCATGTACAGCGAAGAGAAACAGGTAACGTGCAACTCAAGACTTTCAGTCTGGGAGGAATTGGAATGAATCAGAGAAATCTGGACGGCAACAGCATTATTATTCGGCTGGAAATGACAACGAAAGATATCAAGTTTGGCGAAGTGGCCTCGGCCATCTCGGAAGCTGGGGGAGACATCATTGCCATCGACGTGATTTCGACCAATCAGGATGTGAGTGTGCGCGACTTGACAGTTGCGGTAACGGATGCGCAGGATAACAGCAAAATCATAGAAGCGGTACGCCAGCTCAAAGGTGTATCCATTATTAACGTGTCTGACCGTACGTTTCTGCTGCACCTTGGCGGCAAAATCGAAGTCACTCCCAAAACGCCGATTCATAACCGGGAAGACTTGTCACGTGTTTATACACCAGATGTGGCTCGTGTATGTTCGGCGATTGCCGATGAACCGGGCAAGGCATTTTCGCTGACCATCAAACGGAACACGGTGGCCGTTGTATCCGATGGCAGTGCCGTGCTCGGACTGGGGAACATTGGACCTCGCGCAGCGATGCCGGTTATGGAAGGAAAGGCTATGCTGTTTAAGCAGTTTGCCGGTGTGGATGCATTTCCTATCTGCCTGGATACACAGGATACCGAGGAGATCATTCGCACGGTGAAATCGATTTCACCTGCTTTTGGCGGTATTAATCTGGAGGATATCTCCTCTCCGCGATGCTTTGAAATTGAACGAAGACTGAATGAGGAACTGGACATTCCCGTGTTTCATGATGACCAGCATGGTACCGCAGTTGTTTTATATGCCGGTCTGATTAATGCGCTCAAACTTGTCGGCAAATCCATTAACGATGTGAAGATCGTCGTCTGTGGTATAGGCGCTGCAGGGGTGGCTTGCAGCAATATTCTCCTGTCCGCTGGAGCAAGCCGGTTAATCGGTGTTGACCGTGAGGGAGCGATTGTACGGACACAAACCTATGAAAATGAGGTATGGAGTGATTATGCTTCGCGAACCAATCCGGAGCTGGAGTCGGGTTCATTGCGGGATGTTATTCGAGGAGCAGACGTGTTTATCGGATTATCCCGTGGCAATCTGTTAACCCGTGAAGATGTGCAATCCATGGCTGAGGACCCTATCGTATTTGCGATGGCAAACCCGGTACCGGAGATTATGCCGGCTGTAGCGGAGGATATCGTGGCCGTCATGGCTACAGGCCGTTCGGATTATCCGAATCAGATTAATAACGTGCTTTGTTTCCCGGGGATGTTCAGAGCCGTTCTGGACTGCCGTGCGACGGAGATTAATGAAGAAATGAAACTGGCAGCCGCGAAGGCCATTGCTTCTGCCATCTCGGATGAGGAACGTACACGTTATTATATTATTCCAAGCGTATTCAATGATAAGGTGGTCAAGTCGATCCGTAAGCGTGTAGTTGAAGCGGCAGTGAGAACTGGTGTTGCCCGGCGTGTGCCGCGTGAACAGGCCCGAGAAGGCGGGGAAGAGTAATCGTGGACGACAATTCCAGTCTGACTATGAATATATCCGGACATCCTGAGCATGTAGATGGTACATCTGCCAGAGAGGCCATCCTTGGAGCCGCCCGAGCCTTTGTCCAGGGGGATGCCGGGAAGCATACGGACGGTCATGATTGGCCGCATATTGAACGAGTTACGGCGCTTGCTGTTGAGCTTGCCCATCGAATGGGAGCAGACCCTTTTGTCTGTGAGCTGGCTGCACTGCTGCATGATGTGCCGGATGAGAAATTGAACGAAAGTCTGGAAGCCGGGATGGAGAAGCTGAATCGATGGCTGGATGATCAGCAGCTTGAACTGGACACCCGGGAAGCTGTTGTTAACATCATCAGCACGATCTCCTTCGCAGGAGGGCAGCGTCCGGCTGTATCTTCGCTGGAAGCTCAAGTCGTGCAGGATGCAGACCGACTGGATGCGATGGGGGCCATAGGTATCGCACGCACGTTTGCTTTTGCAGGAGCGCGAGGCCGTGAAATGTATGATCCAGCCCTTCCGCCGCGGGAGCAGATGACCCGGGAGGAATATCGAAATGGACGGAGCACGACAATTAATCACTTTTACGAGAAGCTGTTTAAACTGAAGGATCTCATGAATACATCCTATGGCAAGGAACTGGCTGAGCAGCGCCATGCGTTTATGGTGGAGTTCGTGGAGCAGTTCAAGCGGGAGTGGGAAGGGACAGATCGTTAAGCACCCTTGGACTTGGTGAAACGATAACCAAACCAATATATTAGCAAACCTTTGGTGGTGGTAAATACCACATCCCAAAGGTTTGCTTTTTTTTGCAAGAAAACAAGTTATCTAATCTTCTGAAATAAACATTATGAGGAATCACATGGTAACCACATAGCGTCCGTGGTAAAATAAGTCGTTCTGATAAAAATGATGTTTAAGTTACATGGCTACGGGACATTAAAAGGAGCTGCTGTTATCGTTAATGGATGAAAAAGTGGAGTATTGGATCAAATTAATTCAACAAAAAAAGAAATATGGGGTAATAATGATTATTAATGGTTTAGTTCAAAATGAGAGTACAGGTAAGGAGGGGTTACCGTGTCGTTTGGAGCACGCGTGCTTAAGACAGGAATTGCGGTAACGCTTGCTCTGTACCTGAGCATGTTCTTGAATCCGCAGTCACCGGTACCGGCTGCCATAGCTGCCATCTTCGCGATGCAGCCATCAATCTATCGTTCCTGGAAGTATTTCCTGGATCAATTGCAGACAACTACGCTTGGAGCCATTGTTGCCCTCTTGGGCGGTATGGTATTGTCCAATGAGCCAATCGCAGTGGGATTGATCATTGTGCTTGTTATTATGATTTGTCTTAAATTGAATATGGGTGAGACCGTAGGGCTGACTCTGGTTACCGTCGTTTCCATTATGGAAGCTTCAGGTGACTGGCACTTTGCATTGAACCGGTTCCTGCTGACGCTTGTTGGTATTGTATCCGCGTTTCTCATTAATATCACGGTATTTCCGCCTAAGCCCAAGGTGCAGTTTGTGAAGCAGATCCAGAATGTGTTCAACAGTATGTCCTTGCTTTTACGCACGTCCATCTCGGATGAGATCAAGGAAGTCGTTTTCAGGGATGAGAAGGGCAGTCTGGGTGGTTCCATCAAATCGCTCTCGGATAAGTACAATTTGTTTGAGGAAGAACAGAAGAAAATGAAGCGTTCCAAATTCAGCGAGACGCGGCAGATGGTTGTATATAAACAAATGCTGCTGAGCCTGCAAAAAGGGTATGACGTGCTGGATTCTGTGGAGCGACATTATTTTCAAGCACAGCGGACGCCAGAGATGGATCAGTTTTTTGATACACATCTTGAATTGGTCATTAAATTCCATGAGCACGCCCTGCTCAAATTCGAGGATAAGTTGAAGCCGAATGGGGAAGAGGCAGCCCAGTTCATATTGGATAATGATCGGTTCATGGAACAAGCCATATCCCAGTTTGATATGGATCAGGAAGGCATGCTTAGACTATCTATCGTTGCTGCAGCAATATACGATTACGGATATCAGCTGGAACGACTCAACAGGCTTGCCGAACATGTGCACAGCTCCACGGAAGACAACGAGTCACAGGATAAAATGCTGAACTGGCTGAAGTGGCCTTAACAGCAATTGCACACAGGCTTCTCCATCAGATACAATAGAAATACAACGTGTAGCCCGGACAACTGTGTCCGGGTTGTTTTGTATACATAACCAAGGGATGAAGGTCATCTTAGTGAACCGAGGGAGAATAATATGAACGATAAACATCTTAATCCAGAATTTGTTGAATGGCTGAGTGGTGATCAATTGGAGGAGAAACAGCATGAGGCCATGCAGCTGCTAACCGTGTCAGAGGATGGATGGCCGCATCAGGCCATGATTAGTGTGGGGGAGATTATTGCTATGAACCCAAATACACTTAGACTCGCATTATGGCCAGGGACACAAACAAGTATGAATATGAACAGAACAGGCAAGGCTACCTTGATTGCCGTACATGAGCATAAGTTGCTGTATGTGCGCTTGGAGATCAGAGCACTTCCTCCATTAAAGGAAGCTATTCATCCTAGAGATCGGTATGAGGCTCAAGTGACGGGCGTACGCGTGGATCGTGCTCCGTATGCTGACATCACCACAGGCATCACGTTTCAACTAAAAGACGAAGCAGCATCCATATCAAGATGGAAAGAGTCGATTGCAGAATTGCGTCATTAGAAGACGAACCATATCTATATTCATCCATTTCAAGGGTAATAATAAAGAGGTCTATTGGAACGATGCCCTTAGTATATAAGGTTAGTATTTAAGGGTGGAAACAACAAAAAACGCCTCCGCTTGCATCGGGACGCTGTCACTGGTACAATAAAAAATGGTTTTCAGAAAATTAGAACAAATTAACATAAAATTAAAATGTTTACTTTCTAATTAATTATACCATAGCCTTTTCGGGCTTGTCAAATGGGCTTTTGAGGACACAATCCGGGGAAAGAGGGGCGTATTAACATATGAGTACTGACCAGCAATGGAGCGAGGAGCAGCAGCGAGTAGACATCGTAACCGATCAGATCGAGCGGAAAATAACCGACCTTGAAAAGGAGGTTGGGTCTTTCCGGGATGAAGTTGTGGAGATGAGAAAGGACTTCTGGGATGAAGTCACCATGAACTTCAGTGAGGCGGATGATGTTGGGGAAACATCGACCAGCATGCGGCAGCAATCGCAGGTCCTGTCTGATCGGGAGCGCAGTCATCTGAATACGGCAGCAGCGCTGGACAAAATGAAACGACTGCATCACTCGCCCTATTTTGGACGTATCGATTTTAAGGAAGACGGTTATCCGCAAGCAGAGCGGATTTATCTGGGTATTGCCTCACTGCTGGATGAGAAGGAAGAGTCCTTCCTGGTCTACGACTGGCGAGCGCCGATATCCAATCTATATTACGATGGTGCCCCCGGACCAATTACTTACCATACACCAAGCGGGGAAATCAGTGGCGATATCGAAATGAAACGACAGTTTGTCATTCGGGATGGGCGCATCCGTTTTATGTTCGATACCGGGGTTACCATTGGAGATGAACTTCTTCAGGCGGTGCTGAGCCGTACATCGGATGCACAGATGAAAAGCATTGTGGCGACCATTCAAAAGGAACAAAACCGAATTATCCGTAATGACCGTACACGTATGCTGATTGTGCAGGGAGCAGCCGGCAGCGGGAAAACGTCAGCTGCATTGCAGCGTGTAGCCTACCTTCTATACAAGTATCGCGAGCATTTGCAGGCCGATCAGATGGTACTCTTTTCGCCGAACCCGATGTTCAACAGTTACGTATCCACGGTACTGCCTGAGCTTGGGGAAGAAAATATGCTGCAAACGACGTTTCAGGAATACCTGGAACGCAGGCTTGGCCGCGAATATCAGCTGGAGGATCCATTCATTCAGCTTGAATACGTCCTCTCCAATATGGAGGATCCAGGATACACGGCGCGCATGTCAGGCATCCGCTTCAAGTCTTCCGAAGCCTTCCTGAAAGTGATTACGCAATTCAAGGACAGCCTGATGTCGGAAGGCATGAAATTCAAACCGGTGCGGTTCCAGGGACAGGCGGTTGTCACAGCGGAGGCGATGGCTGAGAAATTCTACAGCTTCGGGTCATCCGTGAAGCTGGTGAATCGTCTGGAAATGCTGCGGGACTGGATGCTGAAGGAATTGTCGGCCTTTGGCAAAAGTGAATTGGAAGCACCTTGGGTTGATCAGCAGCTGGATCTGATGGAACCGGAAGATCTGCAGCGTGCTTATCAGCGGCTGAAGCGCAAACAAAAGGGGAAAGTGGATACATTCGATGATTTTGCACAGGAACGGGAGATCTTGGCCCGCATGGTGGTTAGTGATCGGCTCAAGCCATTGCGGAAGTGGATCAAATCGCTGCGATTCGTGGATATTCGCCAGTTGTATGCGCATCTGTTCCAGGACCAGGCACAGATGATTCGTCTGCTGGAAGGCGAGGCACTGCCTGCCCACTGGGATGAAATCTGCAGCATGACCCTTCGCCGAATGAAAGTACAGGAACTGGCTTATGAGGATATTACCCCTTATCTGTATTTGCGGGAGCTGCTGCTTGGGTTCCATATCAACTCGAATATAAGACATGTGATTATTGACGAGGCACAGGATTATTCTGCGTTTCAGCTGGCTTTCATGAAAAGACTGTTTCCACGGGCGAAAATAACGGCCTTGGGTGATTTTAATCAGGCGATCTATGCCCATTCTTCAGTACTTCGTGGGACTGGACCACTCACAAATCTGTATGGACCAGAGAATACCGAAGTGATCGAACTCACGCGGAGCTACCGTTCAACACAGGAGATTGTGGAGTTTACAAGGGGGATGGTTCCCGGTGGGGAAGAGATTATTCCGTTCAATCGCAGCGGCGAGAAGCCGGCAGTCATTGTTTCATCCAATACGGAGGAGCATATGAAGAAGATTGCAGCGGATCTTAGCCATCTCATTCAGGAAGAGTATGAATCGGTTGCGGTAATCTGTAAGACGGCGGAAGAGAGCAAGGAAGTTCATGAGGCGTTAAGCCGCGTACTGCCTGCTGCACCGAAATTGATCAAGAAGACAACACTTGCCTTCGAACGGGGTGTGCATGTCATACCGGCATACCTTGCAAAAGGGGTGGAGTTTGATGCGGTGCTGATCTATGACGGTTCAGCAGAACAATATGCGCAGGAGCACGAGCGCAAACTGTTCTATACGGCGTGTACCCGAGCGATGCACCTGCTCCATGTGTACAGCCTTGGTAAACCAAGTCCGTTCATAACCTCACAACCGCAGCAATTATATGCCATTAACCATGTATCTGCGGCTCAAACAGATTAAACAAGGTGATCCTTTTATATGAGAAGACTTCCGTTCCCTAGAACGGGAGTCTTTCTATGTAGGGTAAGGTTTTGAATATGATAAACGCAGTGGAAGAGCAACGCTGGATAACGATTCCTGACATAAGAATGAATGGGTTTAGTTCCGTGGATAATTATTGAGCTTGAATTTGTACTCATGCACAATTGGTGGGAATTTTCTTTACACATGCCGTGCGGACTCATATAATCGTAACAATATATTTTTTTGGGATCGTTAATGAATGAAGGAGGCAATGGCATGAACAAACCATCTTTTGAACGGCCATTAATGGCAGATTGTGTGCCTGATCTGGTAGCAACAGCGCGAGGAGATATGAAGGCAACATTAGTGATTCGGGGCGGGACGCTGGTTAATGTCATCTCGGGTGAAATTTTGCCGGATATGTCCGTTGCGGTGCAGGGAGCTCGGATTGCTTATGTTGGCAAGGATGTGAGTCATACCATCGGAGAGCATACACGTATTATTGAAGCAGAAGGGAAATACATTGCTCCAGGATTACTGGACGGACATTGCCACATTGAGAGCACGCAGATGAAGGTGACGGAGTTTGCGAGAGCCGTACTGCCTTCCGGTACAACCGGTGGTTTTTTTGACCCGCATGAGATTTCCAACGTACTCGGACTCAAGGGTCTGCGGCTTATGCTGGATGAAGCGAGAACGACGCCGCTCGCAGCCTATATGCAGGTGGCTTCCTGTGTGCCTTCAACACATCCTGGTTTGGAGACGACAGGAGCTTATATCGGGCCTGAGGAAGTGGCTGAGGCTCTCTCCTGGGGCCCTGACATGATTGGGCTTGGTGAGGTCATGAACTTCCCGGGTGTCGTATACGGGGATGAAACGATGATAGGAGAAATCCAGGCTACGCTGCGGGCTGGCAAGGTGGCGGACGGTCACTTTACCTGGGCAGCGGATGACTGGCGTTTACCTGTTTATGCGGCAAGCGGTGTGACTGGAGACCATGAATGTGTGACGAAGGAAGATGTCGTGGAGCGTCTGAGACTTGGCATGTATGCCAAAATGCGGCAGGGATCAGCCTGGCATGATGTGGCTGAAACCATCAAAGCCTGTACCGAACTCGGACTGGATACTCGCCGAATGATGCTGGTGACCGATGATCGGAGTTCGGAATCGCTGCTCAAAGAAGGACACATGGACTTCGTCGTCCGACTGGCCATCTCGCAGGGGGTCAAACCCGTGACTGCCTTCCAAATGGCAACGATAAACACAGCGGAACGTTTCGGTGTGGCTCGTGATATTGGAGCCGTTATCCCTGGCAATATAGCTGATATTATCTTACTGGATGGCCGACTGGCAGATGTGCGTGTTGGCATGACAATTGCTGCCGGGCATGTTGTCGCAGAGAAGGGAAAGATGACGGCCGTCTGGGATAGCTTCACTTATCCGGAAGAAGCGTTGAATACGGTGAAGCTGGAAGCTAATATTCAGCCGAAAGATATGGAACTGCAAGCGCCGATTGCCGAGGGAGCCATCGGGGCCAAAATCATTCATGTGACCGAAAACCATGTGGATACGAAAGAGAAACATGTTCCTGTACCTGTGCAAAACGGTAAGGTAGCTGTGTCCACAACGGGAGATATCTGCAAAATTGCAGTACTAGAACGACATAGGCAAACCGGAAACAAGGCAGTTGCACTTGTAGGCGGCATTGGATTCACACGCCCTGCAGCCATTGCGATGACAGTAGCTCATGACAGTCACAATCTTCTCGTTATCGGTAACGATGATACCTTGATGGCGGAGGCAGGTAATCGGGTAATTCGCATGCAAGGCGGGGTTGCCGTGATTACGGATGAAGGTGTAACCGAGTTTCCACTTCGGATCGCAGGATTAATGTCCACCGAGCCCTTTGAAGAAGTCGCTGCACAATCTGCTGCAATCAGCGAAGCACTGCAATCGGCAGGCTGTACTCTGAATAATGCCTTCATGACACTTTCCCTGCTTGCTCTGGTCGTTATTCCTGAGCTGCGTTTATCGGATAAGGGGTTAGTACGGATCTCGGCAGACGGAATTGAGCTGGTGACGTTATTTGACGAGACAACGGAAAGCAGCCCAATTACCCCTACTGGATCATAACCTGGGAGTATGTTTTCTCATGCTAGCTGGTTTGTAAGAACGTGATGAACAGAAATGACAAAGATAGATGGATGAATGTTTCTATGTAAGACGGAAGTCGCCTTTATGGCGGCTTTTTTTGTTTCTTTTTAGAGAAAACGCTTCCTAGGTCTTCTGTTGGTCATTCGTATATGGCAATAA